>JAJZKG010000021.1 GCA_021809565.1 bacterium
TCCATGGTAAGGAAATTTGTAGCTATAAATGATAAAATATGAGTCCTTAAAACTGGCATGTATCCTAGAACAGAGTCTATCCTCTCTAGCTCCCCCAGCACATATGCATCATAAAGCTCCTTTCCTTCAGACTCTGATTTTGCTATTAGCAGCGCCCTTCCATATTTATCGTATTTTGGTCTGCCTGCTCTGCCAAAAAGCTGCGTAACCTCGTTTATGCCAAGCCGAATAGAGCCTTGCTCAGAGCTATAACGAGTTATATCTCTTATAAGTACAGTATGAGCAGGAAGATTGACCCCTATGCCCAAGGTTGTTGTTGAACATACCGCTTTTATATACCCATTACGAAAAGCTTCTTCTACTATTGCTCTTTGAGAGTTAACAAGACCGCTATGATGGAATGCAACTCCATTTTTAACGCAGTTTGAGAGTTTTTCGCATTGAGAGGTAGGTTTTCCCAAAGCCATAAGTATTTTTTTTGACAGCTCATCTAATATTAAGAGATCCTGTCTTGAAATCGAGCTTGATACTGCTTTAGATAATCTCTCAGCTGCGGCTTCGGTATTTCGCTTAGATGAATAGAACAAAAGTATCTGTTTTGACTTTTTAATTGTATCTTCCGTTATTCTTATTTCCGGTACATCGCTTGATCCTAAAGTTAACTCTGTTTTATCACCGTAGAAGATTTTATCTTTTATTATTATGCCTTTTTCTAAAGGTACTGGCCTATAGTCGCTTGTAACTAGCTCGGCAGATAACCAAGATGCCATCTCATCTGCATTGCCAACTGTTGCAGAAAGATAAATGAATTGCGAGTCTTTGCATGTTCTTCTTAGCCTTGATATTAGAATTTCTAGGGTAGGTCCCCTGCCAAACTCGCCTAGCATATGGAGCTCGTCTATTACAATGCAGCCTAAGGTATCGAGCCATTTTATTCCATGTCTTATTAAGCTATCAAGTTTTTCTGTTGAGATGAATATTATATCATAGCTTTCAAGCCATTGGTCAGAAGAATCTAGATCGCCCATAGACATTGCTACCTTTAGATATGGATATGATGTTTTAAATTCATTGAACTTTTCGCTTACAAGAGCACGCATAGGAGCTATGTATATTGCTTTCTTTCTTTTCCAGAATACAGAGCTAAGCATTGCCATCTCTGCTATAAAGGTCTTGCCGCTAGCGGTAGGTGATGCAAGCACCATATTCTTTCCTTCAAGCAAACCATTTTTTACCGCCTTTTCCTGAGGAGGCGTGAGTTCAGTTATATTTCTGGCTATTGCACTTTCTATAACTTCTTTTGGAAGCAATCTTTTTAACTCAGATATAAGCATTATTATCTATAATATATTTCCGATAAAAAAATAATAATATGCGTGTTTAAAACAATATTTTGTGAAAGATATTTAAAAATCAAGGTTTTATATAAAAATGGTTGTTGAATGGGCATACTCATGAAAAAAGACAAAGAAAAAGAAAAAACGCCGTTTAAAGGTCAGATCAGAAGTAAAGGCGATGAAGCTAATATTATCTTAAAGGAGCATATTGTAGAGGGATTTAGAGTTACAGAAGATGATAGAATAATTGGAAAGCATACTTTTGGAAATCTGTATAAGATAGATAAAAATGCCATAAATGATATTGAGTTTTTGAAAAAAATAGTCTCTGAAGCTGTAATGATTGCGAATATGAAGCTTGTAGATCTTAAAGCATGGGCTTTTGGGGGTGAAAAGGGCGGTATTACGGTCATAGCAGTAATACAAGAAAGTCATATAGCACTGCATACATGGAATGAGTATGAATATGCAACGTTAGACATATATACAAGCGGAGCACAATCTGACCCAAACAAAGCCTTTGACCATGTTGTGAAGTATTTAAGGCCTAAAAGGCACCAGATATTCACTGTAGATAGAAGTCAGATAGATCTAGAAAAATAAAAATAGAAAAGATTATTTTTTATAGTTTTTGTTTTTCTCTTTTTTATCTATTTTGTTTTAGTTTTTTTCTATTATTTTCTATTATTATGATCATTTGTAACTTTATCACTATTTGTAAATTTATATTAAATATGACTTATTTATTTAAGTTGAATATTTACGTTGAAGTTTACTATATTGGATTTTATCTATCTTAGACTATAATAGCGATAAATAAAATATAAAATATTTGCAATGAATAAAGAGATCAAAATAGAGTAGTTAATCCCCAACAGTGAAAGCGAAATATACAACAATGACGTACCAGCCCCAAAAACTATTTGATTTATCCTTCTAGAAGGTGAGGTTCTAGGGTCAGATAACATTACAAAAACAAAAAAATAGTTTATACTTAAAAATAATGCAATTATTCCGCTTATAGTTGTTATAACAAAAATCGAGGGCGACATCAGATAGGTGATTAGGATTGTTGTAAATATAAATGAAAATGCCGCAGTTAATCTTTGTGACATGTAAGGTAAAATAATTAGAATAGGAGTTATAGTAATTAGAACTCCTCCGATATTTATAGGTGTTCCAACCCACCACTCATCACCAATAGAAAATATTGCAAGGCTTATTATAAGTCCTATAACAGCAGGATTCAGTATATTTGAGCTCTTAAATTTTAATATAAATTTTGAAACAATAGCAATTGTTACTGCGGTAATTATCAATAGTATTGGCGCATTTAAAGGTGCAACTGAACCTATTATCAAAGAAGTTATTATGGCCGAATATGGAATTCTAAACTTTTTCTTAATATAAAATTTTATAATTAAAAACTCAAGAATTATTGCCCATATTACTCCAAATAATAAAGGTAGTGGAAACATATTTGAGATATATGATGCTGAAACGACAAAAAAAACAAGAAGAAGTATTGAATAAAAATAAAGATTTCCAATAGTATGTCCAAATATCCTCATTTTTAAGACACCTATTTATTGTATAACATAGCCTTTTGAGTTTACAGCAACAAACCCATCATCAGATAATGAACCGTCGTTTCCGAAACCATCTTCTGAGAAGGTAGTCTCTATAAAATAAAGCTTATCGTTGGGAGCTAAAGTTATAGACTGATTTATTCCATATCGCTGCTCTTCAATGAATAACTCTATACTGCCATTTGCTAAAGTTCTATTCATTATAGTAAAACCTGAAAGTGCGGCTTTTGCATTGCTAGAAAGAGTTCCAGGATATATAAGGTAGGAGTATGGATATAACTGTGATGACGAAAATAAAATGGTGCTATTGCTTTGAACTGAAGTACCTGCATTGTTAGATGAAGTTGTATTACTTTTTATGATAGTTTGTGTGGTAGTGTTGGAATAAATAACAGTAGAAACGTATACATTACTTTTTGAAGTGCCTATGTTATTCCTATATAAGAATATTAATGATCCTAAGATTATGCCTAGAATAAACAAAGCTAAAATAATTTTTTTATGATTTGGTAACATTTTATCAGATAATATTTATATTATTAATTAATATACCTTATGAAATAGTTAGGTTTTAAGATTCAATGTATTAATTTTATTATTAATTGCGGTATTAGTTACATAATGATTAAACACCGTTTAGTTTGAAACAGTTAAGATAGTTTTTTATACGTTTAATAGTATAATATTAAAATTAGAAAAATGCCCTAGTAGCTCAGTGGTAGAGCGCTTGTCTTGTAAGAAACTTTTGAAAAAGTTTCATCAAAATTATCAGGAAAACAAGAGGTCGTGGGTTCAATTCCCTCCTAGGGCTAAAGATTTAGTTGCTAGAAGTGGTGAAGATAAGTCAGAAAGTCATTCTCGTTCAACAAATCTGCATAAGACTTGTCCATCTGATTCGCCAAAATTTATACAATATTGGATAATTAACGCCTTTATAAGAATTGCGAATAATGGAAGTTCAACCAATTTTACTGTAAAACTCTAAACTGAGATAATCAATGTCATCAAAACTAGGACATATAGATACAAAGACTTGTAGTACTTCAAGCTGGAAATCCTACAAAGTTGCGGTTGGAAAGTTTCCTGATTATGGAGAAGAACTTAAATAATTAGCAAGTTCTACTTCATTTTTATGAGAAGTCCTTTCGTTCCATATGCGATGTTCTTCTACTGACATTTGCGCAATTGTCTTATTCATATTTTCAGGGATAAATATTTGATATAGTCTGGAACTATCATTCTTTACTTCGCCCAATATAGATTCAGAAACGGTACCTTTTACTGAATGTGTAAAACATATTGGCTGTTTTATATTTTTATCTATATATGAAAGACATTCTCTAAACTCACATGTTTTTGATTTTCCTTCTGTAAGTTTTAACATGCCTTCAACATCTATTGTACTAAGTGTTAATTTAACAAGAGCACCAGGAAAGCCATTAAGTGAAGTTATATAAAATCCAGAATCTTGAACTACACATTGTTTTTTTATTTTTTGAAATGCATACTTTGCCTTTTCTATAGCAACCTCTTCCACATTAATGTTTTGAATTTCAGGTAATTCTATATCAACTTGTTTTACGTCTATCATAAACTTAGAGAGAGTACTCTGAAGAGATAATACCTTTCTTTTGCTTGAAGTAACAAAATATATTTTTTTCATAATGACCAGTTAATCTTCATTTCTGATAATATCTTTAATACATTCCACAGTATAATTAACATTACTATTTTTTATAATATGTAGTTTTATTTTAAAACTTTTTGATAAATTCACTGCTTCATTTTTCTCTGCTTCTAATTCTTTTTTTATAAAATTAATATCAGTATTTTTAACCTTACCCTAAGGACACTAATATCTTGGCATATGATGTGGTTTTTATAGTATTATAAATATTAATTTTAAGGTATTGCGTTGGTTTTATTTTCTTTTATACTATTATTTACTTTTATTTGAATAAAAAATGTAAAATTTATGTTTTTTCTTGCATTCTTAGTTATCTCCTTTGTTATTGAGGATATTTTTGAAATTAACGAGGTGATGAAATGTAAATGTCAAGATTCTAGAGGCAGTATTTTAAAAACAAAGTTATATAAAGGCTAAATTATAATATAAATAAGTTATGGAGAATGCTATAGAAATAGAAAGGTTAGTTAAAAGATTTGGAAACTTTGTTGCAGTTAATGGAATAAGTTTAGATATTAAAAAAGGGGAGGTATTTGGATTGCTTGGACCTAATGGCGCAGGTAAAACAACAACAATAAGTATGATTCTTGGCATTGTGAAACCTACAGAAGGAAAAATAACAATAAACGGCATTGATTCAAAAAAAGAAACAAATAAATTAAAAAGTGAAATAAATTTAATGGCTCAAGAAACAATAATAGATCCGGATCTTACTGCTAAGGAAAATCTTTATGTAGCAGCAAGACTTTATCACATAAATAATAAAAATATTAACGAGAGTATTAGAAAAGGTTTAGAAGATTCAGAGTTATTATCTTTTGCAAATAAGAAAACAGGTTCCTTTTCCGGTGGTATGAAAAGAAGACTTTATTTAGCCAAATGTCTGATAAACAAACCAAAAATAATAATTTTGGATGAACCGACTACAGGTTTAGATATACAGAATAGAAATAAACTATGGGATGTAATAAAATCATTGCAAAAAGAAGGAGTTACAACAATTTTAACTACACAATATTTGGAAGAAGCAGATAAACTTTGCAACAGAATAGCAATAATAGATAAAGGAAAAGTTATAGCTATTGGAACTCCTTCTGAATTGAAAAGAATGGTTTCAAAAGGCCAAATAATAGAAATTGTGTTTAAAAAAGAGGATGTACAAAAAGCAGCGAAAATTTTACTTTCTAGCTTTAATATTAAGACAAATATAATAGAGGATAGATTAGAGGCAATAATTGAAAATGACGCTGTAACTATGATACCTAAAATAATTAAAGAACTTGAAAAATTTAAAATTAGTGTTTTAGCTTTAAGTTTACATTTGCCAACAATGGATGATGTATTTCTTAAGCTTACAGGATCTAAACTAAGGGATTCATCAAAAGGAACAGATGATGAAAAAATAAAAATAAAGAAGTAATTAATATGTCTTCAATATACGATATATTTACAATCTATATAAGAGAAATGCTTATATTTAAGAGTAATTTAAAGTCAAACATAATTAGAGCCTTAGCCTTCCCTATAGTAATAATATTACTTTTTGGAAATATAAGTGCAAGCACTTTTGAGAGCCATGTGCTAGTTGTCAATTATGCACAAAATCCGCAGTCTTATGCTTTCATAAATGATTTAGTTCAAACTCAGACCTTATTAATAAGCAATATAACTTCTGAGAATTCAGCAATAAATCAACTACATAATAGTCAAACTAGTGCAGTAATAGTTATATTACCAGGATTTCCCAATACAAACAATAATAACCCCACAGTAGATATATATTACAGTGCAACTGGTTTTAGTGCAATAGGCAGCGTTCTATCAACAGTACAGTCAACTATAAGCACATTAGGCGGAAATACAAATCTTGCAGAACAGGCATTTTCAAATCAAGAAGTAAATAAAGCATCACCGGTTTCAGATATTGAACTTTATGGAGCAAGTACAAATTATAAAAGTTTCTTGATAGCTGGTGTTCTAGGTCTTGTAGCTGCATTTGGTGCATTATTTGGTGGGGGAATATCATTAATAAACGATAGAGATTTAGGAACTCTAAAATCTTTCTTGATAGCTCCAATAAATAAAAATTCCATAATAGTTGGAAAAATACTTGCAGGAACTACTCAGTCAGTATTATATGTATTTTTAGCTTTGCTCATAGGTCTTGCAGATGGTGCTACTATAGCAATGGGTATGCTTGGAGTTTTATTAATTTTTGTAATTGCAATAGTTATATCTATTGGATTTAGCGGTATAGCGACTCTTATGGCCTCAAAAATTAAAAAAATAGAGGCGTATACTATTTTTGCATTTTTAATAGGTCTGGCTCTTTGGTTTATATCTGGAGCATTATTGCCAACAACAGCTTTCCCAGGATATTTAAATCTAATAAGTAATGTAAATCCATTATCTTATGCAGTTAGTGCGATAAGAGACATAATGTTAGTAGGCTATTTACCAATATCTTCAACAATAATAGATTTTTCAGTTTTTGGAATATTTCTTTTAGCTGGAATTTTATTAAGTTTTATATTATTCAAAAAAAATATTAATTAGGTGAAAAAATGAACAAGATAAATTTTATAATATTAGGAATTACGGTAGCTATTTTTTTAGGTAACGTTAGTAGCATATATGCGCAGTCAGTATCTGGTGCGTTATCTATAACCAATTTACAGATTAGTCCAAATCCTTTATATGCTGGTTCTAAAGCAGTAATTTCTTTCCAGATATATGACTCTTACTCATCAACATTAAATAATGTAAATATACAGCTTTCAGGAAGTTATCCTTTGCTTAATTTTTCACCTACACAATCAACTCTAATAAATTCGATGTCACAAGGTATATATGGTGGAAGTAACACTTACTTTACATATGACATAAATATACCTAAAAATATACCTTCAGGTACATATACTATGGATGTTTTAGCCACGTATCAAACTACAACAACAGCTAGCGGTTCAACCCAAACAATAACAGGTTCTTCTACAATGCCAATAACAATTTATATTTACGGTATGCCTGAATTGAATGTTAATGGCTATTTACCTTCAGGAACTACAATTCAGCCAGGGCAAACAAGTAATATTCAGCTTACAGTGACAAATTCTGGAACTGGTGAAGCATATAATGCAAGTATTCAGGTACTAAATAATAAGTACTTTACAGTATCTGGACCGGATGAGTTTAGTTTAGGAAATATACAGACCGGCTCTTCACAAACAATAAATGCAGACTTATTCACTTTAAGCAATATAACAAAAGGCTTGAGTAATCTAAGCACAGTAATAGCATACCAGAATCAAAATGGAAGTATGTTTAAAATTTACAGAAATTTATCTATGTCTATATTAGTAAATAATCCTGAGATAAAATTGAGTATAATAAAAACAAATCCTAGCATATTATATTCTGGAGGAAATCAAACATTAGAGTTACTTGTACAAAATATTGGTAGTGGAGATGCACAAAATCTTCAACTCAACTTTTTAAATGGAAATAATATTTTTGTAACAAATTCAAATACTAAAGTTTTTGTAGGAACCCTGGGATCTGAGACTTCTACAACAGAGATGATAACAATTCAAGCAGGACCAAATACACAGAATAACGAGTCCATACCGGTACAGATTTCTTACCAAAATGCAAATTTAGGCCCTACAATGAATTCTACCGAATATATTCCATTAAGTATAGCTAAAAGTGTAGTTTTTAATATAAAAAACATAAATGATAATTTAACTCCTGGAGCAACATATGCACCACTGAATTTAACTATAACAAATATAGGTAACGAACCTGCGC
>JAJZKG010000009.1 GCA_021809565.1 bacterium
AAAAACTGCGACTTCAAAAATAGAAAATATTCCTAAACAAGAAGGAAGAAATACTATAGCTCAAGTTCAACCAATAACCTAAGTAGATATAGATTTAATGAAAATAAAAACAAAAAAAATTATCTCAAAAAGATTTAAAAGAACAAAGAATAATAAACTCTTACACAAGATAAAGGGGGTTAATCATCTTATATCTAAAAGAACTTCTAAGCGTAGGAATAGAGATAGACAAGATCAGTTATTATCAAAAACTGCGACTTCAAAAATATTAAAATTTGTAAAATAATATAGAACTATGAGAATAAAGAAGGGCATGACAAAACATGCAAGACATAATAAGGTACATAAGCAAACAAAGGGATATAGACTTACAAAACATGCTTTAGTTAAAACAGCTAAGGAGGCTATTTTACATGCAGGACAGTATTCATTTAATGGAAGAAAACAAAAAAAGAATGATATTAAAAGACTCTGGATTATAAGAATAAATGCAGCACTTCAAGATTTTGGTATAAACTATTCAACTTTTTCTAAATTGCAAAAAGATAACAAGATTGAAATTAACAAGAAAGTATTAGCTCATTTTGCCACACAAGATTCTGAGGTATTCAAAAGTATTGTAAATACAGTACAGAATAAAAAATAATCAAATGGAAAACATAAAAAAAGATGTTGAAAAAATATGGAAGACATCTATAAGTACTATAGAAACTCTAGAAACCTTAGAGGATATTAAAAAATTTCACCTGACTTATTTGGGTAAAAATAGTAATTTATCAATAATATTAAGAGATATTTCAAAATTGACCGTCTCTGAAAAAAAAGAAGTAGGCCAATTTGCTAATAAAGTCAAAGAAAGTATTACCAGTAGTTTAAAACAAAGAGAAGAAAAGCTGAAACAGACCTTATATGATAAGGAAGATAATGAAATAATAGATACTACAATATCAGGGTATAGATTAAATACAGGTAAGACTTTAAATATAGGTTCCATACACCCAATAAGTGCAATGATAAAACTAATCGAGGATACCTTTGCAGTTTATGGTTTTTCAATAGCAGAAGGTCCTGAAATTGAAACTGATTGGTTTTGTTTTCAAGCATTGAACATACCTATAGGACATCCTGCTAGGGATATGCAAGACACATTTTATATCAAAGAAAATGAATTATTACCACGAACCCATACCTCTTCTGTTCAGATAAGAACAATGCAAAAATACACTCCGCCAATAAGAATAATAGCACCAGGAAAGGTATATAGAAATGAAAATAGTGATTCTAGACACTCTTTTATGTTCTACCAATTTGAGGGGTTAGTGATTGATGAGAGAAGTAACCTAAAAGATTTAGCAAATATATTACAAGGAGCATTAAAAAGAATATTCAATGATGAGAGTATAAAACTGAGGATCAGAAATTCATATTTTCCTTTCACAGAACCAAGTATAGAAATAGATTGTTCCTGTATATTTTGTAATATGAAAGGATGTAATGTATGTTCCCACAAAGGGTGGTTAGAACTTTTAGGTGCTGGGATGGTACACCCACAAGTACTTAGAAATGTTAATATAGACCCAAATAAATATCAAGGATTTGCCTTTGGAACAGGAATCGAGAGGTTAGTGATGATAAAAGATAGAGTGAATGATACAAGACTTTTTTATGAAAATGATATAAGATTTTTATCTCAATTTCGAAATATATAATGAAAATATCTTTAAATCTTATAAAAGAATACACATATCTTCCTGATAATAAAAATGATCTATATGCCATTATAGATACATTCGCAATAAAATCAGTAGATGTTGATTCAATAGTAGAATATCCTACATTCAAAGATGATATTCTAATTGGAGAAGTCAAAGAGATTTATAAACATAAAAATGCAGATAGACTGTATGTGACAAAGGTAAATATTAAGAGTAAAGAAATACAAATAGTAACTGGTGCACCAAATGTATATAAAGGAATGATAGTACCTCTAATTTTAGAAGGTGGAGTTATAAACGGACAGAAGATAGAAAAACATGATTTTAGAGGTGAGATATCTTATGGAATGATGTGTTCAGAGAAAGAGTTAGGATTAGGGGAAAATCATTCAGGGATTCTTGATCTTGGAGCTGGACCAAGTGAGCATATGTTATTGTTTAAGAAACACATAGGTGAAAGTCTGAAAGATGTCATAAAAGATACAATTATAGATATTGATAATAAAGTTATATCTCAAAGAGGAGATTTGTTTTCACATCAAGGTATTGCAAGAGAATTTGCTGCTATAGAAAATAAACCATTTAATGAAAAATTTATACCTGACATAAAAACCAATAAAAATAATAAACTAAAAGTTAGTATTGAAGATAAAGATTTTTGCTACAGATACTGTGCAATTACTATTGATAATATAAATATAGAAGAATCTCCTTTTTGGATGAGAGAGAGATTGAAAAATTTGGGTATAAAACCTGTAAACAATATAGTAGATATAACAAACTATGTTATGGTAAATTTGGGACAACCATTACATGCATTTGATATTGCTAAAATATCTAAAAATAATAATTTTGAAATATATGTAAGGAAGGCAAAACAAAATGAGGATATTACTACACTTGATTCCAAAAAAAGATTATTAAAAGAAAATAATTACGTAATAGCAACAAAAAATAAAAGTATAGGTATAGCTGGAGTGATGGGAGGGAAAGAATCAGAAATAGATGAAAACACACACAGTATATTGCTAGAGAGCGCAGCTTTCAACCCATCCCTTGTAAGAAGGAGTGCAAAGTCAGTAAATATAAGATCTGAGGCAGTATTAAGGTATGAGAAAGGCATTTCACAGTTATTAACACTAAGAGCATTAAATTATGCAGTAGAACTAATTCTACAAAATACCACTGGTCAAATATCAAGTTCAGTTACTGATATTATTACACGAAAATTAGAAGGCAATTCAATTATAAAATTGGATATTTCTAAAATAGAGAAAGTTTTAGGAATGAAAATCCCTGTCAAAGATGTATCTAATATACTATCAAGTTTAAATATTAACAATAAACAGATTAAAAATTTTATAATCACAACTATACCTAATGAAAGATTTGATATAAAGGAAGATGTTGATCTTATTGAAGAGATTGGAAGAATATATGGATATAACAATATTAATATTGAAGAATCCAATATGACTATTATGCCTGTTAAAAATAATCCTATATTTTATATAACTAATAATATAACAAAAATTATAGCAGCACTAGGAGGTTATGAAATAAAAACATATTCTTTCATAAACCAAGGTTTAATGGATAAATCTTTAATAAAAAATGATTCAATAAAAATTTTGAATCCTATATCACCAGATTTTGATCTTTTAAGACCATCATTAATACCATCTATGATTGATATAGTGAGTAATAATCAAAGACATAGGGATTCATTTATACTATATGAGATAGCTAATATCTATCTAAAAAACCATGATATACAACCAAAAGAAGAGTTACATCTTATAACTGCATACTTTAGTAAGGATAAAGAAGAGCCATTTTTTTATATAAAAGGAATTCTTGATATTGTAAACTCATACTTAGACTTAGATAATACATTTGAATATATTGGAAAAGCTGAAAAACCATTTTTGAAAAATAAGAGTAGTAAAATTTATATTGATGGTGACTGTATAGGGGATATTGGGGATATTGGTTCAATTGTTAAGAATAATTTTGGGATATATGGTAACTTGGCAATTTTTGATATTAACATAGATAATTTATATAATAATAAAAGTAAATTCATTAGCATAAATAATATTTCCAAATTTCCAGAGATCAAAGAAGATCTGACAATATTATATAAAAATAAAGTGACGCTAAAAGATATATTAGATAAAATTAATGATAAAAATCTAAAGACAAAAAGTATTATAGATGTCTACAATGGTAATAAAATCAAAAGTGATGAAACAAGTGTTACAATAAGATTAGTATTCGAAAATTTTGAAAAAACATTCCTAGGAAATGAAATAAAAGATAAGATTAATAATATAAGAAATAGTCTACTAAAAGAGTTCAAAGATATGCTAACATTTAGATAATATCATTTACAATGGAGGTAATACTAGACTTAGTTTACTTTTAGTTGATTGAGGTTTAACCTTTTGAAAATTTGAACTTGAAGAAGAAGATTCTACATTTATAGGTATTGTCATAGTTCCACTATTACCACCATTAGAGACTGTTATTAGTACGCTGTATTGTCCAGTTGATGAAGGTGTAGGTATAGATATACTGAAATTACTACTACCACTAGGTAAAACTGTTGAACCTGAACCTACAGATGATCCTGAAGAGTTGTTAATACTTACTGATACTGATGTTGTAGCCTGAGCAAGTTGGGTAGTTATAGATCCAGTAACATTAATATTATTAGGGCCAACCGTAAAATTTTCATTTGTTGTAGGATTAGAAACAGTAAATTGTATAGTACCACTAGAAGATGATACTGGAGGAGGAGTTGTACAATATGTTGTTGGTATATTATACATAGGCCCCGCAGATTTTTCCCATGCATTTAAGGCCGGCTGGAATATTGGAGAATATTCTTGAAGTTGTATAAACACTTTTTGTACATAGTCTCCCGATGCAATATCACTTGAAGTTGCCAATTCTGCAGGATTTTGAGGACACACATCCTTAACAATATTGACATTATCAGGTTTAGGAAGTTGACCTTGAGCAAAATGTGCGACGACCTTGTTACATGGGGTTGTAGCTGAAGCTAATAGACCACTATCTGAACATATCACAGCAGTAGTAATACCAGGAGGGGCCTGAAATGGGCGACTTGCAGGCATCATTGGTAATACTTTTAACATATATGAGTTCCAAAAAGAGGATAAATCTTCTCCCCATGAATTATATGTTGTAGGAGCATTATTATCATTTCCTGCCCACATACCAGTTGCTAAAGATTGTGTATATCCCATTAGAACTAGATCTCTATTACTATTTGTAGTTCCAGTTTTAGATGCTATTGCATTAGAATAACCTTTATATATAGGTGAAGGAGAGTAGTATAGAGTAGGGAACTTAGATATTATCCTATCTACAAGATAAGTATATCTTCTTTGAACTATTCTTTGACCTGCACTTTGTGGTTTATACTGATAAATAATTTTTCCTTGAGGGTTTACTATTTTTAAAATTGATACTGTTGGGTACTTCACTCCACCATTGGCTAGTACTCCATATGCTTCAGTATTTTGTAGTAAAGTAGTATCTGCAGCACCAATAGCTATTGAAAGATCATTTTGGTAACTAGATAACCCAGTAAATCCAAATTTGTGTAACTCTGTTATAAACTTTGAGGTACCTAGTGCATACAAAGTCTTTACTGCAGGTACATTTCGTGATTCTCTTAAAGCGGTTTTAATATTCATAGGACCGTTATAAACATTATTCCAATCTGTAGGAGAATAGCCATTTATATTGATATATAAATCAGGCATAAAAGTTGAAGGAGCAAACCCTAGATCTTGAAATGCTGTCAAATAAAGGAATGGTTTTATAGAAGATCCTGGTTGTCTTGGTGCAAGAGCAGCATTAAAGTCTCCATTCATCTGACCATTATATAAAGATACTCCATATTTATATGCACCCACCATGGCCAATATCTCTCCATTATTAGGATCTACAGAGACTAGAGACCCATTATGAGCATTCAAACCTGAAGATACCAGATAATTAACTGCACTAGTTACCGTAGATTGAGCTACTTGTTGCATTTTCCAGGATAAGGTTGTGTATACTTTCCAACCTCCATCTTGTACTGCACTTATACCATATTTTTGTTCAAGTTGGTTTTTCACATAATACACAAACCAAGGATCTTTGATGTTCTGTGAAAGACTTGAAGTATTGTATTGCATATGTAAAAGTTGTTTTTTTGCTTGAGCAACTTGTGCAGCCGTAACTCCAGTCTCACTTTTGTCAGCTAACATCTGGTTCAATACATAATCAGCTCTTGGTATAGCATATTTTGGATTAGTGCCAAACAGAGGAGAATAAAATGAAGGAGCCTGTATTATACCTGCAAGCATAGCACATTGAGCTAGAGTAAGCTGATTAGGATTTTTCCCAAAGTAATCTTGAGCTGCAACTTGAATACCATATGCATTACCTCCAAAATACACTTCATTAAGATAAGCCTCTAGTACCTGCTGTTTGCTATATTTCTGAGAAATTTCTATAGTTAAAATAATTTCTTCCAACTTCCTTTGGAAAGTCCTTTGCGATGATAATACAGTATCCTTTACAAGTTGTTGGGTTATAGTACTACCTCCCTGGAGGCCGGGAGAACGTAATATAAAATCATGATAGAAGGCTCTCGCTATACCAGTAAATGATATTCCAAAAGGTTCATGATAGAAATTTTTATCCTCTGCAGCTATTACTGCCCATTGCATAGTCTTTGATACCTTATTAATATTTACCCATTCTCTGTTTTGAGATCCATGGAATGCATAGAGTAGAGTTCCACCTCTTGAATAGATACTTGTGGTTTGTGCATACGAACGAGTAAATGGAGTTCCTGGAGGTGGTAATTCATTAGCATATTTTATAACAAGAATTGTTAATCCTATAGCTCCAATTAAAAATATTAATATCACTGCCATCAATGATATTTTAAATATTTTCTTTATGAGGATCTTGTTTTTAACATCCTTCGTACTCTTTACCTTAACTTTACGCAAAGCCTTAGAACCCGAAGAATGGCTACTTTTTGCCCTATTTTTAGCTTTCAATAAGAATTTGTTGATTTTCATATATACTTTGAAATTATACCATATTTTCTGTTATGATATACATAGTTTTATTATAGTAAAATTTAAAAAGGATGAAAGAGGAAGATAAAAAAAAACTGATATTGGATAGAGCAACTTTTAGAGTAATAACTAAAAAAGAACTTGAAAGCGCATTAAATAGTAATAAAAAACTACGTATAAAATATGGAATTGACCCTACAGCCCCAAAAATACATCTTGGACGTGCATCGACTATTCAAAAACTTAGAGATTTTCAGGATTTAGGACACAAAATTGTTCTAATTATTGGCGATTTTACAGGACTTGTAGGAGATGCATCTGATAAACAAGAAGCGAGAGCTAAAATAGAAAGTAGTGAACTTGAAAATAATTTAAAAACATATAAAACTCAGTTAGAAAAAATTCTTGATCTATCAAAAATTGAATACAGATATAATAGTGAATGGCTATCTAAACTTAAATTTAATGATATTATAAATATTGCAGAAAAATTTACGGTTGCCCAACTTATAGAAAGAGAAAACTTCTCAGACAGATATAAAAATCATAAACCCATAGGGCTTCATGAATTTTTATATCCCTTAATGCAGGGGTATGATTCAGTGGCAATCAAATCAGATGTAGAATTAGGAGGTTCTGATCAGCTATTTAATATTTTAGCTGGACGTGAAATACAAGGTTATTTCAATATGCATAAACAGATATGTTTAACCAAAAAGCTTCTATCAGGAACTGATGGTAGAAAAATGTCCTCATCTTGGGGAAATGTTATAAATATAACAGATGAACCTAATAATATATATGGTAAAGTAATGAGCATAAGAGATAGTGTTATTATAGAATATTTTGATATAGCAACAAGAATAAGCACTGAAGATATAAGAACTATAGAAAAAGATCTTGATAATTCAACAAGTTCAGGGATTATGAACATAAAAAAAATCCTTGCATATGAAATTACAAAGTTGTACTCATCAAAAACAGAAGCAATAAAAGCAGAAGATAATTTTAAAAAGACTGTACAGGAAAAACAAATAGTCTCTAAAGATTTACTCGTTGTTTCCACCAAAGTAAAAAAATCTGGAATTATTGACCTTATAACATCGTTGACTAATCAAGTTCCATCTAAGGCACATGCACGTAGAATGGTGAAAGAGGGTGGGGTATATGTAGATAATACAAGAATTAGTGATATAAATTTAGAAATTGATATAAAATCTGGTATGATTGTAAAAGTAGGGAAAAGAAATTTAGTAAAGATTAAGACTACATTTTAAATAAAAATATTATGGCTAGAAGAAATTTTTTTCAAAAACATGAAAAAAAAATATTTGTGGTAATCATGGGACTCACTATAATAGCGCTACTACTATCAACTCTTCTTGCAATCTATAACCAATAATTATGCAACTAAATGATCCTGTATCTAATGCCTACTACATAGGTACTAAATATTCGGAATTATTAAGAAAATTAGATATCTTTACACTTAAAGATCTTCTATATTACTATCCAATAAAATATGAAGATTCTAGGGATATAAAAATGATAGAAAATATTGTGCCAAAAGATATAAATATTGTTAAAGGCAAAATAAAAACTATCAAGAGCATATATACAAGAAACAGAAAAAATATGACCACTGCAGAGATAGAAGATGATAGTGGAACAGCAGATATTATATGGTTTAATCAAAAATATATAATCAATAATATAAAAATAGGGGATGAGGTGATCATTATAGGTAAAACTGATATAAAAAAGAACAGATTTATATTTATAGCACCTCAATTTGAAGTATTAAAAAATACAGAGACAGTACATTTTGGTAGGATCACTCCAATATATAGTCAAACTAAAGGCATTTCTTCAAAATGGTTAAGATCAAGGATAAAAACATTATTATCAAATTTTGATATAGAAGATGATTATCTACCTTTAGATATAAGGGAAAAATATAATCTTATCACAATAAAAGATGCTCTTTTTAAACTACATTTTCCAAACAATTTTGATGATATAAAGAAAGCCAAAAGAAGATTAGGCTTTGAAGAGGTACTATACATACAAATAATTTCATATATGAGAAAACAAGAAAGAGAAAGAAGGTCTGCATATAAAATATCCATTGATGAAGAAAAAATACAAGAATTTGTATCAAGTCTTGATTTTACTCTAACAAATGCACAAAGGCGCAGTATAAACGAAATATATATGGATATCAAAAGAGGTATACCTATGAATAGATTATTAGAGGGAGATGTAGGGACTGGAAAAACAATTGTTGCTGTAATTGCAACATACACTATGTATTTAAATAATCTTCAAACGGCAATAATGGTTCCTACCTCTATTTTAGCTAAACAACATTATTCTTCTTTTAAAAATTACCTTGCACATAAAGGTGTAAAAGTTGAAATAGTTACATCTAAATCAAAAAAAATAGATAAATCAGCTTCTGTTTTTATAGGTACACAAGCACTACTGCAAGATAAAGATATATTTAAAAAATTAGGTCTTATTATAATAGATGAACAACATCGTTTTGGAGTAAGACAAAGAGAAAATTTGATATCTAAAGGTATTGATCCGCATATACTAACAATGACTGCAACACCAATTCCAAGAACTCTTGCTTTAGGAATATATGGTGATTTGGATATTTCAATACTTGATGAAAAACCGGAAGGAAGAATTGATGTTAAAACATATCTAGTAAATGATCAAAAAAGATATGATGCATACAATTTTATAAGAGGAAAGGTTAAAAATGGAGAACAAGCATTCATATTATGTCCTCTAATTACTGAATCTGAGAAATTACAACTTAAAAACGTAGAGGAAGAATATAAAATATTAAAAAATGAAGTTTTTAAAGACCTAAAAGTAGGGTTATTACATGGAAAATTAAAAAATAAAGATAGGATATTGAAAGATTTTTCAAACGGTGATTATGATATATTAGTTTCAACTCCGGTGATAGAAGTGGGTATTGATATAAAGAATGCTACAATAATTCTTATAGAAGATGCTAATAGATATGGTCTTGCACAACTCCATCAGTTGAGAGGAAGAATAGGCAGGTCTAATAAAGAATCTTATTGTCTACTTTTTAGCAATAAAGGGTACAATGAAAGGTTAGAGTTTTTTAAAAGGAATAATAATGGTTTGGAGCTTGCAGAGTTTGACCTTGAAAAGAGAGGACCTGGAGAAATATATGGAGTACATCAATCAGGAACTCCAGATTTAAAAATGGCCTCATTAATAGATGTAGAACTTATAAAAATGACAAAAGAGGCAGTTGCTGATATTATTATGAACTTAGATAATTATCCAAAATTAAAATCAAAACTTAGAGAAGCACAAGATAAAATACTACAAATTAATTAAAAATCTAAAATTATGAATTTAAGAGTAATAGCAGGAACTGCAAAAAGAACAAATTTAAAATTTGTTACAAAACATACAAGACCATTATCTTCAAGAGCAAAATCTGCGTTATTCTCTATAATTGCTCCTATCATACCAGATTCAATAGTTCTTGACCTCTATGCTGGTTCTGGGGCACTAGGAATAGAAGCATTATCTAGAGGTGCTTTGTATGTTGAATTTGTTGATATAGAGAAAACAGTTACTGCAGTGATAAAAGAAAACCTGAAAAGAACTAAATTAGAGGAAAGGGCAGAAGTTTTTACAATGCCAGCTCAGATATATTTAAGGAGTATGAAAAATCAAGGTTCCAAGAACCAAGATAAAAAAAATTATAAATTATTTGATATTATCTTTATATTTCAACCATATGAAATAACAGATACAAAAATAATAAGAGAAGCAAGTAGGGTACTTAACAATGATGGAATCATAATATTCGAAAAAGAGGCTAAAAGAGAGGTTGAAAAAGTTAAAGGATTTGAAATTATAGATACAAGGCATTATGGAAATATAGGTCTTGTTTTTTATAAAAAACAAGATAAAAATTGACATTAAAAGACTTTACATTATATAATAACTCCATGTCTGCAGTACCAAAAAGAAGAATTTCTCATAGAAGAAAGAACAACAGAAGATCACATGATGCATTAAAGTTGCCTAATCTCAGTGTGTGTCCAGATTGTAAGGCACCTGTGTTAATGCATAATGCATGTACTAACTGTGGAAAATATAAAGGAAAAGCAGTTCTTCCTATATAGTAATGAAATCTAAAGAAGATCCTAGACACTTATCAAGAATAATAGCGATCCAGACACTTTTTAATAGTGTATTTTCAAAATCTACAGTTTTTTCAAGCTCTGATATATCCAAAATAGATAAAAATAGTAATTTTAATAAAAAACTATTTAAAACTTTGATTAATGGTGTATCTGATAACAATGATCAAATATATGAGATAATTAAGAAGGCAAGCTTAGAAAGACCATTTTCAAAAATAAACACACTTGATATGCAAATATTAAGAATTGCTGTATATGAAGGTTTTGTAGGGAAAATAACTCCACCTAAGGTATCTATTGATGAAGCGATTGAGATAGCTAAAGACTTTGGTGATAAATCTAGTGACAAATTTGTCAGTGGAGTATTAGGTAATTTAATGAAATAAAAAATGAATAAAAATATTGAGGAATTGGATAAAAAGTTAAATCTAAATATGAAAAATAAAGAGTTACTACAGACTGCTCTTACACATAGATCAATGACAACTAATAACAATGAGAGACTAGAATTCCTAGGTGACGCTGTCATTGAGCTCCTAGTATCAAAATATTTATTTTTTAGATTTAAAAATGAAAAAGAAGGTATACTTACGACATATCGTTCCTCAATGGTACAAACTAAAACATTATCAAAAATAGCCTCAAGTATGGGTATTGGAGAGTACTTACAGTTAGCAAAGGGTGAGGCAGATTCAGGAGGGAGAGAGAGATCTAAAATTCTTGAAGATACATTTGAAGCCTTAATAGGTGCAATTTATTTAGATAAAGGACTTGAATATACAGAACAATTTCTGTATACTCACTTATACGGCGTTCTTAATGATATAATAGAGAATAAGAGTTATATAAGTAATAAGTCTTATCTACAAGAAAGGTTACAGTCTGAACATAAACCAATACCTAGATATAAAATTATAAAGGAAGAGGGACCTGCACATAGCAGAGTGTTCACAGTACAAGTTTATATAAATAAAGATCCACAGGATATAGGAACTGGTAAAAGTAAACAAGAAGCTGAAGATGAAGCAGCTAAAAAAGTTATACAGAAATTATATGGTAAAAATTAGACTTACAAGAACAGGTAAAAAGCATCATGCAAGCTATAGAATTATAGTTGCTGATTCTGTATCTAAAAGAGATGGTAAATATATAGAAAAAATAGGGTATTATGAACCTATATTGAAAAAACTTGAATTTGATAAAGATAAACTTCAAAATTGGCTATCTAAAGGTGCTCAACCAACAGATATTGTGAAAAAACTTCTAAAAATCTAACCATTTCTACTTGATATCAACTTTGATAAAGCCGTACTATTAACAAGTCCACCTTGGTACAATATATTCTTAGAATCAGGCATAGAAAAAAATACTACTTCTATATTCAAAGTATCACTACCACCTGATTGTCCTTGTAATTGAGTAGAGCCCATAAGAGATCCTGAATATTCTATACTGGAGATAACAAATAGAGTCTTTTGTTTATTTAAAGCAGTTATATAATTATCAATCTGGGATATAGTACCCACAAAAGATACAAACACATTATTTGGAGTTAGACTAGGGGATACACCTGGTATTGATATTTGTTGATTAAATGAAGCTGGTTGTTGTCCACTAGATAGAGTATTAAAGTGTAGTCCAGAAGTAAGTCCTAATGATTGCACTTGACCAGATGTTATTGAGAATTGTAGATTAGATTGTATTATTTGATTAAGTGAGGCAAGATATTTGTCTATTTGGGTAATTTGTGACTGAGAAGAATAATTTTTTAATGACTGTATTGCAGCATTCATATTCTGACTTTGTGAATTATATGACTGTGTCTCATTATTATACTTTTTTATGGAATTATAATTGGGCCAAATAACAAAGAATACAGCTATTATAACCAATATAACCGCTAATATTGGTATGGTATATAACTTAGCAAATCTTATTAATTTAGTTTTATCTATATTACTATTCATTGTTATGTCGCTCCAGTTGTTGAATTATTATTGTGATATGTTGTTGTTATATTAAATTTTACTGATTGTACCTGATTACTACTGTTATATGTAATTTGTACTGATTTTATCTGAGTATTTACAAAATATTTGTTATTTTTATTATTTGAAGAGAAATTATGTATTAAATGCGCTACATCTAGTACATTTGCTCCAGAACAGTTAAATGTAATACTGCCATTGTATACATAAAGAAAATTTGACAAAGATATATTACCTGGAACTAAAGCCTCAAATCTACCAAGAACAGTGACAGGGTTATTAAAAGTATTTGTTATACTATGAATATCATTATATCTCTGATTAATATTATTAATGGTGTTAATAGTTTTCGAAAAGGATTGTAAATTCTTTTTATCCTTATTGTAGACATTCTGGGCGAAAACTTCATTCTTTTTTGCTGTCTTAGCCATACCTACAACAAATACAGATGCTACTTCGGCTACTATAATAACTACAGCAGCAACAATCTCGAGAGTATACATTCTAGATTCCTTTACTAATTCTTCTTTTGTTTTTCTTGGAATTAAGTTTATTCCTGTTTTCATATTTTATACTTTTAATGCTAACCCTAAAGCAACTGCGTACCCAGGTAGTGGGGCAGGCAGTTTATTTTTTAATCCTGGGTCCATATATATTTTTGAGTAAGGATTGCCAACTTCAACCTCCATATTTAGGTTCTGTGCGAGATACAAAACAAGCCCTGGAAGCATAGATCCATTACCAACAAGTATTATTTTAGTAGGAGTATCAGATATATTAGTAGCTTTATACGCATTAAATGTTCTTCGTATTTCGTTAACTATAGATTCCATTATAGGTAGTAATGTTCTATATATCTTTCCTTCTAACTGTGCTGGATCAAGACCATAGCTTTTCTTATATTCTTCAGCCTGTACTTCTTCAAGGTTAAATCCTTGAGCTATAGCTTTTGTAAGTACTGAAGATCCAATAGCTATTGTTTGAGGAAATAATAATGTTTCCTTATATGCCACAACTGTTTCTATCCCATTATAGCCAAAATCCATAATAAGACTTGGTGAGGTATCATTCTTATATGAAAGACTCCTGACCAAGGATAATGACTCTGTTTCTATTAAAACTGGAGTAAAACTAGCAAGTTTCAGAATATCAACGTACCTATTTATAAGAAGTTTAGGTGCTGCTACAAGTAGAACATCATACTGGGTGACTCCGTCTGATGATGTTTCTAATTTATTAACAATGGACCAATCAACTTGTACTTCATCTGGTGATATGGGTATATTTTTTTTAGTAGCCCAAAATACTGCTTCTTCTAAATCAGCCTCTTTTTGTGCCGGTATCCTAATTACTTTTGAAAATATCGAACTATCAGGAAGCGAGATTGAAGCATTATTAGTTTGTATACCAAGATCATGTACTAATGATTTTAGAGATTCAGCCAATGTCCTTTTATGGTCTTCATTTTCACTACCTAATACTCCATAAGGGGTATCCAAAGATCCAAAAGTAACAATAGAAGGATTTTTATCTACATCTTTTAGCTTTACAACCTTTATTGTATGAGCTCCAAAATCCACAGCAAATGAGTTTAAATTTTCTTTCTTTTTACCAAACATAATTTTATGATTTACTTAAATAATTTTTCACCTCTTTAACAATCTGTTCTGGTGTAAGTTCAGTTTTCATTAAAAATCCATCAGCTTTTTGTGAGAATATATCTTTTACTATAACCTCACTAGTAAGATTGGTCAATACTACAACTAGAGGATTATGATATTTCTCAGTATCTGTTTTTATAAGATGTAAGAAATATGTCCCATTAATAGTACCACTAGGCAACATAAGATCAAGTAAAATAAGGTCAAATTTTTCTTGTTCTGCTAGTTTAATACCTTCATCTCCTGTATAAGAAGAAGATACTTGATATCCAGCTTTCTGTAATATTTCTGTATATAACTCAACCAAATAAACTTCATCTTCTACAACAAGAATTTTTTTCTTATCCATAATTAATTATCTATTACTATCTTACCCATTGAAATTAAAAGTGCATCTACCACATCATATGGAGAAGTCATACTAAGACCACCACTAGGTTCTTGGACATTAGATGGACCTGTACTCGTGACATCAGAATTCGTATTAGCATCAAGATCCCTGTCATAAGAAAAAGCTTGTGATGGAGTATTGCTAGTTATCTCTATATAATCCTTTGCAATTATAACAAGTCCTGGACATGCTTGAACGTTCGTTAGTGGAGATGAACCAGCTATTGTGCATGTTGATGTTTGTGGATACAATGAAGGGGTAATTGTAACATTGCCATTAACAATTAAAACTGCACTACCAGTATAAACAGTATTTTGAGATATAGTTAGATTACCTTGATAAAAATACCAATTTGGATTTGATTGAGTCATTGATTGTAGACTACCTAGATTTGCCTGATTTGAAGGGATCCTATTCACTTGTATAATTCCATTAGTGAAAGCGCCTTGACATTTTCCAGTTATCTCACAATATAATGTTGTATAAAAGTTGAAATCATATATTGGAATACCATTTTGGGTAAGCCCTAATTTCTGGTTTGCGTATTCTAGGGAAGCATATGAAACTGGAGTCCCATTTTCAAAATTTAATCCTCCTCCTAAAGTTTCAAGTAAAGCATTCGTAAATATTTTGTCTGTAGGGGTAGCTGGGCTAGGGGGAGTAGTTATATTAAAACCTCCTCTAGAATAAGCATTCCCTCCGCTAGAAGTTGATATCCATGAAGCGTAAATATTAAGTGTCACAGGGACAGGGTTACTTGCCTGAGCAAAAGAAGATGGAGAAACTATAACTTGAGCTTGGTAAGCAGAAGATCCTGACCCAGAGGCCATATTCTGAGTATTAGACGCCCTTGCCCATAAATGACTATTTATGGCTGTGTCTGTATTATTATTATCACAGTACAAATATAGGTTAGGATTTGTACTTGTCTTATTTGTTGGATTTATACAGTATACTGTAATAGATCTTTGTTCGCTTGAAACTTTTCCATCCCACAAATATAACCAAGGTTGGTTCGTCTGAATACTCCAAGATACATATCTACTAGAGTTGGAACATTGTAGATTACCATTAGTACAACTAGTACTTAGAGTATATATGATTGTTCCATCTGGATTACCACCATATTGTTCTGTATTAAAAGGGAGTGATGAATCTGGAGCTAAAGACAGTATAAATGGTCCTTCTCTTAAATTCATAGTAGCCGTAGCAGGTCCTCCTGTATTACAATACTGTCCACCAGATAATGTTGCTGTAAGAGTAACAGGAGACAACTGTCTCCCAGGATCTGGGGAAACATTATTATAGTTAAAAACTTTAGTGTTATTTACTGATACTGTATTAACAAATGTATTAAAGCTAGAGCCTGAACACGACTCAGTAGTGCTTATTAGATTATTAAGATAGGTTGAATTGTTAGAAGTCTCAGATATAGTTGCACTACCACTGACATCGTAAACATTTGTATCAAAGACATATACACTTGTGTTTGTAGTATAATTTGCAGGAGGTGTATCATATTGTACACAACCATACGGATATGTGGTGCTATATTGGATACAAGTTGCTTGATAGGTATAATTACACTCATAATCAGTATAATAATCCTTGTGATAAGGTCCAGATCCTGAAACATATACATTATATGAATTCCCATGACCAACTGGAGACAAAGAAACGTTCATTTGACCATTATATATTGTAGGATTCTCTACAACATTTGTATAATAGCAATTTACATATGGTCCTGTCCAAGCTAACACTGGTTTTGTAGTAGACTGGGCATATAGAAAGATACCCAATAAAACTACAAACACAAGCAGAACAGTTTTAATACCATCTTTAATAATAACTTTCATTTATACCATTATTATACAAATTTATTATAAATTGCAATATATCTATATAACAAGGGTTATTACTTGGAATAGACGTAATTTTCTAATGTTGCACTAGAGATTAAATTCATACATACTTTTTGTCCATAGAATTGAAATGTATTTAGAGTACAGCCTTTGATCAAAATTGTTACATAAGGTGCAATATATACACTAGAATTTGATCCTTGCGGAGTACCAGTATAGTCATAGTTATAGTAGTAAAAATTTAAAGCTTGTATATCTATATTGTTAGAATTGGTTACATTATTACCATTATATGTAATATAACCTCCAGTTCTTTGTCCGCCCAGAGTAGATGATGATGGAGTTAAAGCAATAGTGGCAATAATCTTACCGCTCTGATTCTTTACTATGAGAGGTCCTGACGAGCTACAAAGTACAATAGATCCTTGAGGAGGATTAGGATTACATATACCAGAATTTACATTAGTAAGGTTAACTGTAGCACCATTTCTAATAATTTTTTTCAAATAACTCATTGTATATTGTATTTGATTTTCAACATGAGACTGTGTATTTAAATCTGTGATATATGCATATGTATCAGTAAAAGAAGACATTAGAACCAAAATTAAAAAAGAAAATATTGCCATTACAACTAACAGTTCTATTAGAGTAAAGCCTTTTTTTACATCAAACATATATTTAACTATTTTAGTATGTCCTATATTCTTTAACATGATTTTCCAGTAATAATCTTAGTAGAGCTTAGATATTGATTAAAATTGCCCTTCGGATATCCACCTATCCAAGGAAGTGAAGGAGGCATTACCTGAGATACATTTCCACCAGTAAAATTCCAAAATACATATCCCGTTATTGTTGATTGATCACATGAACTTAAAGATGATCCCATTGGTTGGGAATATAACAGTATTTCCATATTTTGAGGTTCACTAAACAGAGCCAACTGATTCGCAGTAGCTCCAACAACATTTAGTGCGTTTGCAATATGTAAACAATTTTGAGAATTTGAATTTGCAGCACTACAAGATATACCTTCATTTTGAGTCCATGATATATTACCTTCATTAGCCCATACATGAGCATATGACATCTCATAAGATAGAACTTGCTGTGCTACCATATTAGCCTCATTCTGATAACTCTGATGGATTGCAAGTGACTCAGCATATAATACTGCAAGAAGGATAAAAGACATGAATACCATAGCCACAAGAGTTTCTATTAGGGTAAATCCACTGGATAAATTTAGACATTTATTATTTGATAAATTCAAATTCATTGAATCTGAATTTCGAATGTATTTAAAAAAATTTTCTTTAGCCATATTTATTGCATTGTTTGAACTACACTATTTGCATTACTACTATATGTATCATATATAGTAACATCCTCAGAAGAATTAGTATATTTCATAGTAAAAGAGGCATTATTTCCAGTACCAGGTGAACTTACAATGCTATATGGATGACTTTCAGAATATATATATACATCTCCCGAGACTTCCTCAAAAAGAGGAAAATTTCCATTAGATGATATTGTTACACCAGGAGATAAAGCATGATAATATGTTGCATTTGTAGGAGTAATACTTCCTCCCAGACATTTATTGAGTGGAGTAACAGAACCACTATAAGTATCACCTGAAGGATAATTATTGTATAATGAATTGTTTTGAGGTGGGACTGAATTATCATACGCTGGAGAGTTGTTACTATTTTGATCCTGACATGGAGGTTGGACATTTTTAACTGCCATAACAACGTCATACCCAGGACAATTACTACTACATATACTAGTTGCACTTGTAGCAGGAATTATATAGAACCCATACACCCAATTCGCACTTAATCCAGTTGTCGGATTTATAGGTACGCTCTCACGATAAAAAGATGTAACTCCTGATACAGCTTCCTCTTTAATATAACTTAATCTTGACACAAAATTAGAAACAGAACTTGATAATACTGCCTGAGATTGAAGTCCTTTTGTACCAAATAAAACTAACATTATTAGTATTACAGAAATTGCCATAACTATTAATAGTTCAATCAGAGTAAAACCTTTATGTGACCCTCCTTTAATTTTATTTTTATTATTCAGACTTATCATAATAAATAAAAGTAACTTAAAAAATGTAATATGTATTGATTAAATATTATATAAAATATAATACTGTAAGCTAAAAAAGGTGCAAAGGGTATAGTTGATTTCATACTCTTTACTTTACTAATTATAAGACCTATACCAATCAATGCTCCCAACAAAAATGCTAAGAATAGTACAAATAGTATTGATGGAAAACCTAGTATTAATCCCATAACAAAAGCAAGTTTCATATCTCCTCCTCCCATACCACTACCACGAGTTATGACAATTAAAAGAAGAAATACTGCTCCTACAATAATAGCAGTATATATATGCATAAAAATATAGGATATAGAAGTAAATCCCATGAAATATAGTACCAATAGATAAATAATCGTAACTAAAGATACAGCAACCATCAGTTTATTGGATATTTCCAAATATAGAAAATCGTATAAAGCTATATATAAAAAAGATATTATTACAAATATATAGAAAACTAATTGTATGATATTAAGTGGGGTAGGGTACAAAATTTGCACTATACCAAAAAAATAGAAATAGAGTACAAAAATGACTCCAGTAAGTACTTCAATAATAATGTATTGGTAAGATATTTTCTCTTTACAATATCTACATTTACCTTTAAGGAATATAAAACTAAAAATGGGTATAAGATCAAAGAAGGATAATTTATGTTTACACAAAGGACACATTGATCGACCTGTCTTTATATTCAAATTCTCATGTACTCTATAACAAGAAGCATTTATAAAACTACCTATAGCTGCTCCGAATAAAAATGTAAAAATCAATAAGTACACAATAAAGATCAACATAATATAAAAGATATCATACAAAACCGTATAAGTAAATAAAGAACCTCTTTAAAAAGAGGTTCTTTGTGTGATCAATAATTTACCAAATTCTTAATTACATGTAAGAGTTACTGTACCAGAAGTCAAAGTATTATTATTTAAAGAATAAGGAGAATTACTACCATTTGCAGTATAAGGGAATATACCTCCATTCTCTAAACATGCTCCAACTACATATCCAGTAATAGTCTGATCATTTGTTAATGCAACTGACCCATTATGAAATGGTAAATAGAAATAATGAGTATCACTATTACCAGAAGTACCGCTAGTATAACCGAATCCTGGATTTGTGCTAACAGCAGTACAAGAATAACCACTACCAGAATTACTTAACGTTGACTGATTAGGTACTATAGTTGGACTACATAGACTAGAGTTTGTGACATAAGGATTAATCCCTGGAAAGGGAGAAGCAAAAACAACATCCCCATTGGTCTGCATACCTATAGAATAAGGATATGTTTGTCCTGTTCCATAATATGTCTCTAACAAACCAGATAGTCCTTTAACCGCAGTTTGTCTTGCAGAATTTCTTGCATCAGCTTGAGCTGCACCAAGACCTATAATTGCTATTGCAATTAATATACCTATAATTGCCATAACAATTAAAAGCTCAACTAAAGTAAAACCTTTTGAATTTAATTGTTTTATCCTATTCATAGTATTAATAAAAATTATATAAACTTACATTCAGTATACAAATATTATATAAAAATACAATATATAGTAATATAATACTTATTTAATAACATTTCCAAGGGTATAGATTGGTAGGTATACCGCTACACCAATGAATCCTACAACAACTCCTAGTATAATTGTTATAATAGGCTCTATAAGTTTTGATAAATTCTCAATCATATCCTCAGTTTCTGTTTCATAATATTGGATAACTTTAGATACAACTTCTTCCATTTTTCCAGTTTCTTCTCCAATTGCAATCATTCTCCAAAGTAAACTAGGGAATACAGGATATTTTGACATCACCAAAGCCATAGATTTACCTTTTTCAACTTCATCTGCTATTTCTTTAATACTAGTTCTAAATATAACATTAGGCATTGAATCAGCAATCATATTTAAACCTGTAACTACAGGAACACCAGCTTTTGTAAGTAATAGAAAAGTTTTACCAAAATTTATTATCTCTATTTTTTGAATTAGACCACCAAATAAAGGGATTTTCAAAGTCATAGCATCTGTAACCCTTCGCCCTTGCTTAGATCTTCTATAAAAAATAAATCCTAAAACAAGGATTACTACTGCGATAATAATAAACAGATAGTAAGTAGTAACAAAACTACTTAGATTAATTAGAAACAGTGTAGGCCAAGGAAGAGTCGCATTAAAACTTTGATAAAGATGCTTCATAGGAGGAATCATTTCAGTCAGAACTAATGCAACAACAACTATTGCTGCACAAATTACAAGAATAGGGTATATCATAGCCCCTCTAAACTTAGACATTAGAGCTGACTTTGATTCTGTTTCTGTTGCTATCCTCTCAAGAATAAAATCCAAAGATCCAGATGCTTCCGCAGTCTTTAAAAGTTGTATTTGCATATCATCAAATAAAGTAGAGTTCTCTGCAAATGAGTCTGCAAGGTTTTTACCTGACTCAATGGCTGCCCCTACTTGTCCTAACACTTTCTTTAATCCTTGATTACTAACCTGTGCTTGAGAGATACTAATTGCTTCAACTATTGGAATTCCTGCTGATATTAAAACAGCTAACTGCCTTAGAAAAATAACCCTATCTTTCATTGGTACTCTACCAATGTTTATATTATTAAGATTGCCAAATTTTACACTAGTTTTACCAGTTATTTTTAGTGGGCTTAGTCCTTGATCTATTATCATTTTTGCTACTTGATCACGGTCTGCAGCCTCAAACTCTCCACTTATAATAGTACCATTAGGATTTGTGGCAGTATACTTAAAAGTTGACATAGTTAAACATTTCTACCTCTAAATAATCTTAAAAGTTCATCTGGATGAGATGAATGAGCTTGTGCATCATCAATTGTAATTTTACCCTCTCTAACAAGTGCTACCAATGATTTATCTAATGATACCATACCCACATCACCACTTGTTTGTATAACACTATCAAGTTGGTATGTTTTTCCTTCTCTTACCATATTTCTAACTGCGCTTGTTGCAATCAATATTTCAGTAACGACTCTTCTGCCTCCTCCAATTGTAGGGATGAGTCTCTGAGAAACTATACCTTCTAATATGTCTGCAAGCTGTATCCTTATTTGAGCTTGTTGTACATCAGGAAATACATCTACAATTCTATCTATTGTTTGTGCTGCAGAATTAGTATGCAAAGTTGCAAAAACTAAATGTCCTGTTTCTGCAATAGTTATAGCAGAAGCTATAGTCTCAAAATCTCTCATTTCTCCAATTAATACAACATCTGGATCTTCTCTTAGTGCACTCCTTAAAGATATATCCCACGAGTGTGTATCTTCACCAACCTCTCTTTGTTCAATCAATGATTTACCTTTTGGATAAACATATTCAATAGGATCTTCAACAGTAATAATATGTTTAGGATCCCTAACATTAATCTCTTGTACCATAGCAGCTAGCGTAGTAGATTTCCCATGTCCTGTAGGCCCAGTCACTAGTACTAAACCTTGAGGTATTTTTGTAAATGAGTGAACAACATCGGGAATAAACAATTCTTCAATTGTTCTAATTTTACTAGGTATTAGTCTAAATGCTACTGACAAATGTCCCTTCTGGTGAAAAACATTAATTCTAAATCTATCATGTGTATCAATATATTCATATGACAGATCAATTTCTTTATTAACATCCAAAAACTCTTTCTGAGAGTCAGATAATATCTCATCTACTACCTGTTTCATATACTCATCTTCAATAGTGAAATTAGCAGCCTGCACAAGAATTCCATCTACTCTAATAAGTGGGGGATAATCTACAACTAAATGAAGATCAGAAGCTGATCTTTGTATTGTATATTTTAATAATTCTTCTATCTTCATTCTATATCTTCTTTTGCTACTCTATATACTTCCTCTAGTGTTGTAATCTTATCAAGAACTTTCAAAAAACCATTTTGCACCAGAGACATCATATTGTTTGATCTAGCAACTTTATCAATTTCATCAGTAGATGCTTTTTTTAATATTAAATCTCTTATTACATCATTAACTATAAGTACTTCAAAAATTCCAATCCTTCCGAGATATCCAGTGTTATTACATGCATCACACCCCTTTCCTCTAGATAAATATAACACACTGTCATTTGTTTGTGAAGAATTTTGAATATACTTTGATATATCTATATTACTGCCTTCGAGCTCTTTAGTAATTTCAGCAACCACACTTTTATCTACAACATAGTCTTCCTTACAAGTTTGACATATTGTACGAACAAGTCTCTGAGCAACTACTATTTCAATAGTAGATGATATTAAAAATGGTTCAATACCCATATCAAGAAGCCTTGGCAATGCTCCTGCAGCAGACGTTGTATGAATAGTAGAAAATACTAAATGTCCTGTTAATGAAGCCTGAGTAGCAAGACGTGCAGTCTCTTCATCTCTGATCTCTCCAACCATTATTATATTAGGATCTTGTCTTAAAAATGCTCTTAAACCTGTAGGGAATGTAAGTCCAACTTCATCATTTACTTGTACCTGATTCACACCATCAATCTCTATTTCAACTGGATCTTCAAGTGTTTCAATATTAACTGAGTCATTATTAATATGTGCTAATGATGCAGCCAAGGTCTGTGTTTTTCCAGAACCTGTAGGTCCTGTAATCAAAATTATACCTTTAGTTAAAGATAAACCTTTTTTATATTGTTCAAATGATACTCCTGTAATACCTACATCTTCAAGTTTTGGTATTCCACCCCCTTTTCTTAAAAGTCTTATCACAATTTTCTCACCATATACTATTGGCAGTGTTGAAATTCTTAAATCTACTAACTCTTTTTCTACTTTTATTGAGAATCTTCCATCCTGAGGCATTCTTTTTTCATCTATTTTCAATTTTGATAATATTTTTATCCTTGATATTACTGCGGGAGCTAAGGATAAAGGTATAGACAATTTTTCTTGAAGAATTCCATCAATTCTATATCTAAACCTTAACCTTTTTCGTTCTGGTTCTATATGTATATCTGAAGCTCTAAATTTTACAGCATACTCTAAAACAGTATTGACAATTTTTACAATTGGTGCATTCTTTATATCTCCAGTGATATTACCTAAATCATTGATACTACCAGTAACGTCTTCTACATCAAAATCTAAACCAGCAGCTTCAACGTCCTCCACAACCTTACTTTCTATCTGCTCTGACATATTAGTACTAACGATTTCTTGAATCTCCTCTGGCATTGCAAGATATGGGGTTATATGTACATTATATTTACTTTCAAGATATTGTATTAATTGAGAATCTAAAGGGTTTGCCATTGCCAAAGATAAACCTCCACTTTGCTCTTCAAAAGGTAGTATTGTATGATCCTTAATATCATTAATACTAATTTTGTTAAAAATATCTCTTCGTATTGTTATACCAGTAAGATCTTTGAAAGGTATATTTATAACAGAAGCTTTAGCTATATAAAAATCTTTTTTATTTACAATATTCATGTTAAAGATCAACTCCTCCACATCTTTATTCTGAGTAATAGAATCTATCCTTATCTTATTTGCAGTTTTTTGGTCAATCTTTAATTGACTTACTAATACATCTAATATATCCATACTTCTACAATACAATACAATATATAATTTTTAAAGTACCTAGGTATGAGTACCTAGGTACCAGTACCCAAGTACAAGTACCAGATATAATAGTACAGTACAAAGTATATTTTTTTTATGATAGAATAGTCCCATGGCCCAAAGTATCGTAATAGAGTCAAATAATATTGAAAGTAGTATAATATTTGCAAAATCCTATTTAGAAGATGTAGATCCAGAATATAATTCTGCTTCTAGAAGCATCTCTGAATTTATACATATAAATGAACCTACTGTATCAATAGATCATATTAGGAATTTACAAAAATCACTTTCTTATAAACCATACAGTGGAAAAACAAGGGTTATTCTTATATCTATTCTTGGTAAGATCTCTGATTCTGCTCAGAATGCGATGTTAAAAATATTAGAAGAAAATCAATCTCACACCTTAATAATATTACAGGTGCCAAATTCAGAACTACTACTCAAAACAATATTATCAAGATGTATTATAAAAAAAGGAGAACATATCTATGAAAATTTTTATGATATAAAGAATTTTTTATCATTGCCTTTACAAGAAAGATTATTATTAGTAAATTCTATTGAGAACACTAAGGGCTTTATTCAAAATTTGATTTCGTATATAATTGCTTCGTACAAAACTATGGGAGAAAATAGTAAGAAGAATAGTTATATTGTAGGTATAATGAAAGATTGGGAGCAAGCAATGGCAAATAATGTCCCTGAAAAATTAATATTAGAAGATATTGCAATACAAATATAAAATATGAATAACGATAATTATGATGAAAATTCTATAGTAGTCCTTGAGGGACTCGAAGCGGTTAGAAAAAGACCATCCATGTATGTTGGCTCAACTGGAATCATGGGGGTGCACCAAATCATCTATGAGGTTATAGATAACGCTATAGATGAAGCTTTAGGAGGATATTGCAATAAAATAGATGTAAGAATATTCAAAGATGGTACCATACAAGTTGAAGACAATGGTAGAGGAATCCCTATCGGAATTCATCCACAAACAAAGAAATCTTCTCTTGAAACAGTAATGACTGTTTTACATGCAGGTGGAAAATTTGGATCTAAAGGTGGTTATAAAATATCAGGTGGACTACATGGAGTAGGAGTTTCATGTACTAATGCTTTATCTGAGTATATGAGAACAGAATCCTTTATTAACAAGGAACATTACATACAAGAATACAAAGAGGGGAAACCTCAGTATGAATTAAAAAAACTTGAAGATAATGATCTTAATAAGAATAATGGTACTATACAGACTTTTAAACCAGACCCTTCTATATTTCAAGATACTAATGTAATAGCACGTCAAATATTAAAACGAATAAAAGAACAGGCATATTTAACAGGGAATATAACATTTACATTCCAGGATGAAAGATCTGATAAATACCAAACTCCTTATTTCATATATTTTGAAGGAGGAGCAAAATCATATGTTAGATTGCTTGATAAAGATAAGAGAAATTTAACAAATGTTATACATATAAAAAAACATGTTTCAGACTCAGAGGTTGAAGTTGCAATGCAATATACAGATGAGATCACAGATAATATGCTAGCGTTTGCTAATAATATTTTCAATCAAGAAGGTGGAACCCATTTAACAGGATTTAAAACTGCACTAACAAAAACAATTAATGATTATGCAAAAAAAACTGGAGTTCTAAAAGAAAACGAAGAAGGGCTTACTGGAGACGATGTTCGAGAAGGATTAACAGCTATAGTATCAGTAAAATTACAAGATCCTCAATTTGAAGGTCAAACAAAAATGAAATTAAACAATTCTGAAACACAAACAATTGTGAGGAATGTTGTATCAGAAGAACTAGAAATGTATTTACAGGAATACCCAAAAGAAGCAAGGGCTATTCTTGATAAGGTATTTCTAGCTCAAAAAGCAAGGAAAGCTGCCAAAGCTGCTAGAGAGGCTGTAGTCAGAAAAGGTGCTCTTGAAGGAGGTACATTACCTGGTAAATTAGCAGATTGTTCAGAAAAAGATCCACAAAAATCAGAGTTATTTATAGTTGAGGGAGATTCTGCAGGAGGTAGTGCAAAACAGGGAAGAGATAGGAAAACACAAGCAATACTTCCATTAACAGGGAAACCTATTAATAGTGAAAAATATAGAATCGATAGAGTATTGGAGAATGAAAGACTTAAAGATTTTACAATAGCCCTAGGTGCTGGAATTTCTGATACATTTAATGTAGATAAACTAAGATATCATAAAATAATAATTATGACTGATGCTGATGTTGATGGTTCTCATATTGAAACTTTACTATTAACATTCTTATATAGACACTTAAAACCATTAATAGAAAAAGGATATGTATATATAGCTCAACCTCCACTATATAAAATTATAGCAGCAAGCAAAACTTACTGGATAACCGATGATAATGAAGCAGAGATATTATTCCAAAAATGGAAAGACGAGGATGTAAAAATAACCTCTATGCAAAGATACAAAGGTCTTGGAGAGATGAATCCAGAACAACTATGGGAAACAACAATGAACCCTCAATCAAGGGTACTAAAACAAATAAACATAGAAGATATAGAAGATGCTGATAAAACTTTTGATATGCTGATGGGAGCAGAGGTGCCTCCTAGAAAAAAATTTATCCAGATGAATGCAAAAAGTGCAAAAATAGATATTTAAAATATAAATAATTAATTTATGGATGATATAAATATAGACAGAATGAAATTGATTGATATCTCAAAAGAGATGAAGGAGAGTTATATTAACTACTCCATGAGTGTTATTACTGCACGTGCTCTTCCAGATGCAAAAGACGGTTTAAAACCAGTTCAAAGAAGAATTATCTATACAATGCATGAAGATAATTTACACGCAAATAATAAATTTGCAAAATCAGCAAGAACAGTAGGAGCTGTTATGGGTAAATATCATCCTCATGGGGATTTATCTATTTATGATGCATTAGTACACATGGCTCAATATTTTTCCCTAAGATATACACTAATCCATGGTCAAGGAAATTTCGGATCTATTGACGGAGATAGTCCTGCAGCAATGAGATATACTGAAGCAAAATTGGAAAAAATATCCGATGAATTCATTAATGACATAGACAAAGATACTGTAGATTTTATAGATAATTATGATGGATCATTAAAACAACCAGCAATATTGCCTTCTGCAATACCAAATCTACTTTTGAATGGAACAGAAGGGATTGCAGTAGGAATGGCTACAAAAATACCACCTCACAATCTAGGAGAGGTTATGAATGGTTTTATACATATACTAGATAACATAAAAAACATTGGAGAAAATAATAGTGTAGAAACAGAAGTACATATAGAGGATTTGGTAAAATTTATCAAAGGACCTGATTTTCCTACATATGGAACTATATATGATAAGGACGAGATACTTAATATGTATACTACAGGAAGAGGTAGGATTGTAATTAGAGGAAAAGCAGAGATTGTAGAGTCTAAAAATGAAAGAATGCAAATTATAATAACGGAGCTACCTTTCCAAATCAATAAAGCTAGATTTATAACAAAGATAGCAGACCTAGTTAAAACAGATAAACTTGATGGTATACAAGATTTAAGAGATGAAAGTGCAAAAGGGGAAATAAGGGTTGTTATAGATTTAAAATCATCTGCAAAACCAAATATTCTAATCAATAAATTATTTAAATATACAGAACTACAATCAGTTTTTAATGCAAATATTCTTGCTCTTGTAGATGGCGTACCAAAACAATTAAATTTAAAAAACATATTAGAGATATTTGCACAGCATAGATTAGATGTAGTAGAGAGAAGAACTAAATATGAACTTCAAAAAGCAAAAGACCGTGAACATATACTTCAAGGATTGAAGATAGCTATTGATAATATTGATGAAGTCATAAAGATTATACGTGGATCTAAAGATGTAGAAATAGCAAAAAAAGAATTGATGGAGAGATTTAACTTATCAGATGTACAATCTCAAGCTATTCTAGATATGCAACTTAGAAGATTAGCTGCTTTAGAAAGAGAAAAAATTGAGAATGAACTCAAAGAAGTTTTAGCTGAAATTAAAAAATTAGAGACACTACTATCAGATAAATTTAATATTATAAAAGTTATCAAAGATGAAAGCCTTCAAATTATAGAAAAATACAAAGATGATAGAAAAACAAGAGTTATGGCATCTAAAGTAGGAGAGTTCGAACTAGAAGATATTATTGAAGACAAAGAAACTTTAATAACAATATCCAAACAAGGATATATTAAAAGATTATCTCCTGATACATATAAAGTACAGAATAGGGGAGGTAAGGGAATTGTAGGGATGACAACCAAAGAAAGAGATGTCATATCACATGCATTAATTGCATCAACATTAGATAATATATTACTCTTTTCAAACAAAGGAAGAGTATTTCAAACTAAAGCTTTTGAGATTCCAGAGTATTCAAGAACAGCGAAAGGACAACCATTAGTTAATCTAATCAACCTTGAAAGTAGTGAATTTATTACTAGTGTATTGGCTCAAACTGATAATAAAAAGGGTGTTATAAAAGAAGATATAGTTGGAGATGATAAAGAAGTACAAGAAAATACACAATCTTTATTGATGGGTACAAAAAATGGAATTGTTAAAAAAACAAAGATAGATGCATTTAAAAATATAAGAAAAAATGGTCTTTTTGCAATTACATTGGATAGTGATGATGAACTTAGATGGGTAAAACCAGTAACAGGTAAAAATGAAATATTACTTATTACTAAAAAAGCTCACTCTATAAGATTTAAAGAAACAGATGTTAGGGAAACTGGTAGAACATCAAGAGGAGTAAAAGCTATTTCAATAAATAAGAAGGATGATGAAGCTATTGGGCTAGATATTGTTAAAGATGAGAGCTTTGTTATAACAGTTTCTAAAAAAGGATTTGGTAAAAAAACTAAAATTAATGGGTTCACCACGCAAGGTAGGGGAGGAAAAGGTGTTTATGGCGCAAGAGTGACAGATAAAACTGGTGAGTTGGTTTCTATGAAGATTGTTAATAGTAGTAGTAAGGAAATAATAATAATTTCAACAAAAGGTCAAATAATAAAACTCAATATGTCAGCAATACCTTCTCATAAAAGACATACTTCTGGAGTAAAACTTATCAATCTTGATAAGGAAAGTGAGGTAGCTGCAATAGAAATAGCTTAGCATAATTATTATCACTCAATAAATTGACATTATTATAATTAATATTGATGGTTAAATTGTTTGACATTACTGTAGTATTATGACAGCATATTGGTGTTATGGCTCCAATAACAGTTACCGCAAGAGATATCTTAAGAAAACATAAAAAAATTTTTAGTAAGGTAGAAACCTCTGATTCTCCAGTGATTGTTACTAAACATAACAAACCTCAAGTTGCCATAATTAATTTATCTGATCTTGAACTACTACAGACAGGTAAAGCTTTAAAATATACGTATAATCTTTTAAAACTAGGGGATGAAGCTAAAAAATATAATCTCTCTAGACCTAAAGACTTATCTGTGAATCATGATAAATATATCTGGGATAAATAATTATGCATGAAAATAAATTGATAGTGGCTGATTAGGATTATTATTGATTTGATACAAAAATTAATAGTCAACAACTAACTTAGAAAAAGAATTGATTAAAAACCTAGCAATATTATTATTTTTTCACCACAGTTATTTTTTTTGGAACAATACTAGCATTACTTAACTTTTTAGATATTTCATAGTACCTTTTATTTTTTGTAAGTACATATAAATTGAGGTATATATAGCTTAAAGACATATCAACACCGTTCAACTTATAAAACCCCTGATGCAGAAATATT
>JAJZKG010000022.1 GCA_021809565.1 bacterium
TGTTTTGGGATAAATAGTTAATTATGGCCATTTCAATAATCTGCTTGTTTTTTGCTTGCTGCCATATTATGCTTCTATTTCCATCTATTACATTTGCAGTTACCTCCTCACCCCTATGTGCTGGAAGTGGATGCATTACATTGCAGCTTTTTTTGGCATATGATAAAACATTTGAATTTAATTGATACGGTGCGAATAGCCCCCTTCTTTTTTCTGCGTCTTTCTCATCCCCCATGCTAACGAAGGTGTCTGTATATATGATATCTGAATTTTCAACGCCTTTTTTTATATCAGAACTAATATAAACATTTGAATATTTTCTTGCCTCATTCACATAAGTGCTATTAGGTTTTATGTTCTTTGGGCCTACTAAAAAGATGTCCGCTCCGAGTTTTGCTGCTGTTACCATCAAAGAATTAAATGTATTCTGAGCAATATCCCCAATCAATGAAATCTTAAGTCCTTTTAGATCCTTTTTTATTGTTTTTATAGTATAACAGTCCGCTAATGCCTGTGTTGGATGTTCTAAGTGCGTTAGCGCATTTATGACCGGTATACTTGCTGCATTTGCCATAGCCTCTAATTTATCATGTTCGTTTATTCTTACGACAATATAATCACAGTATAAACTAAGTATTTTAGCGGTGTCTGCAAGTTCCTCCCCTCTTGATGCTTGTGAGGTGTGGGCATCAATGTAAATAGATTTACAACCAAGTTTTGCAGCGGCAACCTCAAATGATACTCTTGTTCTTGTAGATGCCTCAGCGAAAAACAGGGCAATTACTGGGTCATTTTTCAATTTTTTAATCTTTCCTAAAGTAATGTTATCAGATATTTCAAAAATTTTTTTAATGCTATTTACTTTTAAATCCTCATGTGTTATAATATTCATATAATCAACTCTTTTTTGCAAAATTTTCTAATATTTTATCTAATCTATTGTCTTTGGGCTGCAATTCATAATTTACTTGAATGAACGGTTTATTTATTTTTATAATGCTATCAAGGCGGGTAGGCGTTGCAGATATTACAATATCACATTTTGCATTATTTATAGTAGTTCTAAGGTCCTTTATCTGTTCTGGGCTATATCCCATAGCAGGCAGTTCTAACTCTAGTTTTGTATATTTCTCAAAGGTCTTTTTTATTTCTCCTACAGCATATTTTTTTGCCGATATTATTTTTGCATTATTATTTTTTGCCGCAATCATTCCAGCGCCGAATTTCATACCACCATGTGTTATTGTTGGCCCATCTTCTATTACAAGTGCGGTCTTTCCATTTATCATTTCAGGTTTATCTGGTATGACTAATGAGTTGGCATATATAATATTTGCAGTTTTATTTATCGTTTTAATATCATACTCTAATATAGATAGTTCTTTTTTTGTTGCTGAATTAACTTTATTTATTATTATAACATCCGCCATACGGGCAACAATTTCACCAGGATAATAAGTTAATTCATTTCCAGCTCTTAATGGGTCTGCAACTGTTATAAAAAGATCAGGTTTTATAAATGGGGCATCATTGTTTCCCCCATCCCATATTATGATATCCGCTTCTTTTTCTGCAGATCTAAGTATTTTATCGTAATCTACCCCTGCGTATATTACAAAATTATTTTTTATGTGTGGTTCGTAATCCTCCCGTTCCTCTATAGTTGTCTTATATTTATCAAGGTCACTTAATTTTTCAAATCGCTCGTTTATTTGTTCTTTTAATATTCCATACGGCATAGGGTGCCTGATTAATATAACACGCTTTCCCATGTCTCTTAATTTTTTTGCAACATATCTTGATGTTTGGCTTTTTCCACATCCTGTTCTAACAGCACAAATTGCAATTACTGGTTTTTTGGATTTTAACATGGTTTTTTCAGGTGCAACAAGCCAAAAATCCGAACCTGCTGCATTCACTATGCTACATTTTTTCATTACTTCATTGTATGGAAGGTCGCTGTATGACATTATTGATATGTCTATGTTGTTTTTTATTATTAAATCTTTTAGTTCTGATTCGTCATAAATTTTGATACCATTTTTATATAAATGTCCACTCAATTCTTTTGGATATACTCTGTCTGATATATATGGAATTTGGTTCGCTGTGAATGCTACTACTTCATAATCATTATTATCCCTAAAAAGAACATTAAAATTATGGAAATCTCTACCTGCAGCCCCAATTATTATAACTTTTTTTCTATTAGACATTTAATCCCAATTTTGATAAAGATAGAAATTATTTAAGCATTCCCAATAATATAAAATTCAATCCGTAACAGATTCATTCAAAATTCTCGGTATTAATGTTTTATACTTTATTTTTATACCATATAAAAGAATGCCTGCAATTATCGATATAACGATGCTTAATGTGATTATTATTGAATATGAACTTTGGCTTATTAATCCTTCGTTGAGCGCTATTACGGCTATTGCAATTCCGACTGCACCCCTACCAGAAATTATCCCTGCAAGTTTTCTGGATCTATTGCCCTCTTTTTTATTTATGAAACGTTTGGCAAATTTGAAAGATAAATAATAAGCAATTATAAAAGCGATTGAAACAAAAACAAATATCTCTAGAATAAAATCGATATTACTATATACAATAAATGCTTCAAGTCCAGCTGCTCCAAAAAATATAGGTATAAAAAAACTATCATTTATTCTGTTTAATGTTCTAGATACCTTACCAAAAGATTCATTTCCTATAATACCCCTATTTATTATAAGTCCCGCAAAAAAAGCCCCTATTATATAACTTATTCCTATTGCGTTAAATATCATTGAAACAAGAAGTCCAAAAATTATTAAAATGGCATAAGAAAAATGGCTGCTTCTAAATTTTACCCATATTATGTTAAGTGATTTTCTAAAGATCCATTTATTCTTATTTATTATATAATCAAATCCAAAATATAAAATTAGAAGGATTGCAAGCGGTAATAATATGTTGCTTAAGCTGCCTGAAGCGTTTGAGAAATAGGATAAAATTATAAATCCAATTATATCCGATATCACAACAGATGATATTATGATTTTACCTATCTCTCGTTTCATTAAGGAATATTTCCCAACCAAGACTGATACTATTGAAATAGATGGTATAGCAGTTGCAAGTGCAATTATGGATGTTTCAGTTACGCCTATGTTTAATATGTGTGTTAATAAGAACAATTCTATACTAAATGGAATAATAAAACTTAATATAGAAAGAAGAGCAGCTTTTTTTAAATGTTTCATTATTATTTCCGTATTCATCTCTATTCCTATAAGAAAAACTATAAAAAATATAGCAATAGAGGTTATGCCTGATATCGCATTATTATAAGATAATAAATTAAGCAAACTTGGTCCTAATATTAGCCCGCTTAGTAATTGACCTGCAATTCCTGGTAAATTTAATTGTTCAAATATTTCACCAGCAATTATGGCTGCCGTGAGTATTATTAGTATGTCCAATATTATGTTATATGTCATATGGCAATCCATATTAAGGTCTATTTAAGTATATATAAAACTTTGTGGGAATGCTATAAATAAAATAAATTTATTTGAATGTACTCTCTTTTTTTAATAACAAATATTTTTTATGTACTCCACCATAAGAATAATTCCCTAACGTACCATCGCTTTTTATTACTCTGTGGCATGGTATAATTATCGGTAGCGGATTCTTTTTTAATGCTGTGCCTACCGCTCTATTTGCATTCGTTCTTTTTATGGCAAGCGCAAGATCTCTGTAGGTACTTACGCTGCCTTTGGGTATTTTTAGTGTTGCCAAAAGTACATCAATTTGAAAGTTGGTAAGATTGTATTTTTTTAGCATACTAAAAATATTTTCAGTATGAATTTTTGTAGTCATAAATATAAAACTCTTAAATTAAATATAATATATATTATATATTTATTAAAATAATAAATTTCAAAGTTACCTAAAATATTATTATATAACTATATATTAGTTAATTGTATATAATATTTGGTAGTATCATGGAGGAAGATAAGAAAGTACACATTCATAATTTTTATAAAATTACGGAAGTGGAGGAGCATTTTACTAATATAATAAAAGAAAATAAAAAATATATCCAGTTACTTGAAGGTGTAGATTTAGGGGCAGGTGGAGGAAGATTTTCAAAAATATTAGGTACGTATGCAAAAACTGTGTACGCTGTTGATATATCAAATGAATCTATAGCTGCAATGAAAATAAATTTAGCAGAACTTAAAAATGTAAAAATAATTAAAATACCTGAGAATAAATTGCCGTTCGATGATTCTAGCATGGATTTTGTGTTTGCAGCAAATTCTTTTCATGATGTTCCAGTTGGGTATGAAAAAGAGATAAATAGGGTTTTGAAGGCTGGCGGCAATTTTATTGATCTTGATTGGAAAAAAGAGAAAACAGAGTTTGGGCCTCCTATTAAAATAAGATTTTCAGAAGAAGATGTAATACAAAAAATGGAAAAACAGAATTTTAAGCTCATTAAAAAAATTGATATAAAAACACATTATATGCTTATTTTTTCTAAAATATGAAACTTCAATCTTAAGACATATTTATAAAATTCGATTTCGCAATCTTTATTATTCATGGGCATTTAAAATGCTCAATGTTATTTATAATTTTATTTTTATATCTATGTAGCTAGCTGTTAAAATTAATCAGATTTGTAATATGTTATATCTGTTCTCAATTAAGCCAAAAAATGTAAAGATATGTAACATTTAAAATTGTTTATATCTAAAGCATGAAGTTATATGGTCATTTACCATTCCCGTTGCCTGCATGTGTGAATAACATATAGTACTCCCTACGAATTTAAAGCCGCGTTTTAATAGATCTTTACTCATTCTATCTGATTCATTAGTATGAGATGGTACTTGTGTCATACTGCTCCATTTATTTTTTATTGGATTATTATTAACGAATTGCCAAATGTAAGAGTCAAAACTGCCAAATTCTTCTTGCACTTTTATGAACGCCATTGCATTAATTACTACTGAATTTATTTTTAGCCGGTTTCGTATTATACCGGGATCTTCTATTAATGTTTTTATTTTATTATTATCATAATTAGCTATTTTTTTATAATCAAATCCGTCGAATGCTTTTCTATAATTCTCTCTTTTTTTTAGGACTGTTAGCCAGCTAAGGCCCGCTTGTGCGCCTTCAAGAATAAGAAATTCAAATATCTTTTTGTCATCATGTAATGGAACTCCCCATTCTTCATCATGATACTTTATATAGAGTGGGTCTGAGATTGACCACGGACATCTTTTTTTCTCTTCTTTCATAAAACCATTTAGAATAGATTTAATTTTATTACTATCTAATACGAATAATAAATATTATAAGCGTTTAGTGAGACTTGTCATATAATTAAAAAAGTGAAAATATGCTACAAACCACTCCATTTCTCTTATTCGATGGTGACTGCGCCGAAGCGATGACATTTTATCACAAATGCTTTGGAGGAGAACTAACGTTGACAAAACTTGCGGACACACCTATGAAAAGCATGTTCCCTCAAGAAAAGCATAATAGGATCATTAATGCACACATAAAAAACGGGGCGATCGATATATCTGCCACCGATTGGATGGCAGCTCCGCAATATGAACATATATTAAGAGAAATGTATGCTGTATTTGTTACAGGTAGCTATGATGAAGTGAAGACAGTATTTGACCGGCTTGCTGTTGGGGCAGAAAAGGATAGGTTTCAAGAATTGCATCAAATGCCGTTTGGCATGTATGGGCAGATGTATGATAAATTCCACAGACATTGGATATTCGTGGCCGCCAAAAATAATAACAAGATTGACTCTGCACAAAAGTGAAGCAAGAAGTGCATCGCCCAAAGCAGGCCGTAGAATTTAATTATGACGTCTTAAGGATATTGTTTAATATTGAAGGATATTACTTCATAATCATTCGGATTTTGTAACCTTTCCTTAATATTTTTTTTTCTTCGTAAATTGCATTTCTATATTTTGTATCTACTTTTGTAAGTTTTGATAACTTTCCATTCTCAATAAAGATAGGGTCTATATATCTTACCTTTTCTCTGACGTGTATGTTTCCATTACCATCAAAAACAAAATTTAATCTGCCACCAACGTTTCTTAAATTCTCCAAAATTTGTTTATCTTTTGAGGTTTTCAGATACTTTATTATCGACTTTTCTGATTCAATATAAAATTGTTTTATATTAACAATACCCCTTTCTAAGCCAAGCTTTATTGCATTTGAAAGAAAGTACGCTCTTAAGCCAGTTTCTGCATTACCCCAATCGCTTTTTGTTCCATTTAGATATCCTTCTGCAAGATTTTTTGCAGCTTGTCTTGATTTAAATATTATGCGATTATCCTTTACAATCAAATTATCTACACAAATATCAGTATCCATATTTTTGTAAAACATATAGCGTAATCCATAATCAATTCTGTCTGCGCACAATTCAGGTATTGGTCTTTCTAATAGATTAAATTTCTTGTGTATTTCATAATCTCCCATTGCGTTTACGTCTAAATCATATTTATTCAGTATTTTACCTATTTCAGAATGTTCTAAGAAGTTTCTAAGATTATCACCAGCGTAATTGTCATATTTATTAGTATTAAACACAAGATCTATAACATGAGAAAAGGCAGTATGTGATGCATCGTGAAGAAGGCCTGCAATTTGCTCTTCTAAACTGGCATTAAGTTTTCTTAACAGTAACATAACTCCTACGCTATGCTCCCATCTCGAATATCTTTTTCCAGAAGAGGTATTAAACTCCTTTAAACCGCTTTGTGATATATACTTTAATCTGGTAAGGTCTTTACAGCTAAATAGTTCCCTAATTACGGGTTCTGTTATTTCAAAATTACCATAAATATTATCTTTTACATTCATAGTATTACTTCTTTTCCTAAGCTTTTATAACTATCTCTCTAACCACCATGAGACCGCCACGATCCAGCGAATGAAAAAACTGTCTGCATGGAATCTGCTAACCACTAAGTCGCCCAATGCAGGTATTGAAACTGCGGCTTACTGGTTAACAGCCAGTCACTCTCTGAATACAAAACAGGGTGTTATGTTCTCATTTCCATACCAAGTTAATTCAATTATTCGAACTGATTTATGTATACTCTTTTGAAAAATTTTTATATAGCATGCGGGTGTGGTGAGCAGAACGATATTAAGACTCGTTAACCGTTGTTTTACTTAAAATGTAATTTCTTTATATCTAATTGTACTATCAATTGTTTTCTAATGTCAAAGAGTTCTTTTTGTCCTGTATCATTTTCAATATTTGGCAATTGTTATATTATATCAAATAGTTTTATCGCCGCTTTCTCAGAAAGTTCTATTATTACTGTTTTAGACCCAGGCCAGAGAATTTCTCCAGGTTTTCTTGATTTTTTAATTTCATCTAGTATCTCATTTTCTTTTCTTTCTTCTAGAAATTTTATAAGATTTTTATACACGTTTTCCCATTCAAAGCGATCTTCAGGATCATTCTCAAATGCAGTACCAGAGTTGTCTAAAAGCTCTAACTTTATCATAAATTTACCTTCTATAAAACTTGTTTTAACTAGAAATATAATCCTTTCGTCAATCAAAGTTAACTTTTGTTTGTCGAAATTAATGCTGTGTACCTGCAACTTTTAAACTTCGTCAACTAGTGGGATTTACATCTTTAATTTTATGTAAATGTTATTGGACTTGGTATCACTGCAGCTTTTCATGCAGTTTCTTCAGATAAATATTATTATACAATTGTTTACAAAATAATACATATGGATGAAGTACTTTCATTTAAGACATCTAAAGCTTTTGAAAGATGGCTTAGTAAGAACTATTACAGATCCAAAGGTTTCTGGTTACGGGTGTATAAGAAAGGCTTTGGTACAAACGCGTTAAAAAGCACTAAAGTGCTTGATCCACTACTTTGCTATGGTTGGATAACTGGACAAGCTAAACGCGGCGACGAAGAATCCGTATTATGGTGGGTCTGTCCAAGGAGAAAGAATAGTTTATGGTCAGAGGTAAATAAAAATCATGCTGAAAGATTAATCAAT
>JAJZKG010000010.1:0-16532 GCA_021809565.1 bacterium
ATTGCAACATTGTCAGATCTTGATATTAATTGTAAATTCTTTACATTCAATATTATATTCATAACATCTTCATGAACTCCATCAATAGTAGAGTACTCATGGTTTATATTATCAATTTTTATTGATGTAACTGCAGCTCCCCTTAATGATGAAAGAAGAATTCTTCTTAATGTATTTCCAACAGTGTATCCATATCCTTTATTTAGTGGGGATATTGAATATTTTCCATAGAAATCATTTTCTTCTAATGTTTTTATTTTCTGTAAATCTATATTAATCATAACTTTAAATAATAATATTATCTAGAATAGTATTCTACCACAAGACTAGGTTGAATACTTGGATCAAAAAAATCTTTTTCAGGAAGAGATTCAATTGTAGCTTTATTTTTAGACACGCTAATCCAGGATGGTATATTTGCTTCAACCCCTTTTAGCGGATCCTTAAAAAATTCCATATTCATACTTTTTATTTTTAACTCCACAACATCACTAGGGTTTAGTAGTGTTGATGGTATATTATTTGATCTCCCATTTATAGTAAAATGCCCATGAGTAACTAATTGTCTTGCTGTAGCTCTGTTTGGAGCATATCCCATTCTAAAAACCACATTATCAAACCTTCTTTCCAAAACTTGTAATAACGTTAATCCTGTATCACCTTTTTTCTGAAGAGCTATATCATAATATCTTCTAAATTGTTTTTCTAAAACACCATACATCCTTTTAATTTTTTGCTTTTCTCTGAATTGTATAGCAAAATTTGACTGTCTTTTGTAAGAAAATCTATTAGATCCTGGTAAAGCACCATTTCTCCTTAAAAATGGACATTTTGAGGTATAACACTTAGATCCTTTTAAATAGAGCTTTTGGTGTTCCCTTAAACATTGTTTACATTTTGATTCAGTATATTTAGCCATAATTTATTTTCTAGGTTGTTTTTTAGCCCTACATCCATTATGTGGAATAGGAGTTATATCAGATAAAGATAATATTTTAAGTCCTGATGATTTTAAACTTTTTACAGCCATTTGTCTACCCATACCCGGACCAGATATAAAAACATCCACATCAGACAATCCATATTTTTGAGATTTTAAAACTGCATCTTCTGCAACTCTAGAAGCAGCAAAAGGAGTACTTTTACGAGCACCCTTAAATCCAACTACTCCAGCGGATGATGATGCAAGTACATTTCCAGACATATCTGTCAGTGTTATTATAGTATTATTGAAGGTAGAAGCAACATAGGCCTTACCTTTCGTTATTCTAACCTTTTCTTTTCTAATCTTTTTTTCTGCCATATTATTTCTTCTCTATTTTCTTATTTAGACCTCCAACAGCAACTCTAACCTTACCTTTTCTTGTACGAGCGTTATGCCTTGTACGTTGACCTCTGACGGGCAATCCAATTTTATGTCTAATACCTCTATATGAACGTATATCTCTCAATCTTTTGATGTCTTGATACACTTTTTGTCTTAAATTACCTTCTACTAATACATCTCCTCCCTCTATCACCGACCTTATTCTTGCTATTTCATCATCTGTTAAATCATATGTTCTCTTGTCAACACTTATTCTAGCTCTCTCAAGTATTCTTCTAGATACAGAAATCCCTACTCCAAATATACTTGTAAGGCTTATTTCTATTCTTTTTTTTACAGGTAATTCAACTCCTGCAATTCTTACTTGATTTTGTGCCATTATCCTTGTCTTTGTTTATGTTTAGGAGATCTTTTACAATATACAAAAAGTACTCTCTGCCTTTTTACGACATAGCAACTTTTACATATTTTTTTCACAGAAGACCTAACCTTCATAATTAATATCTATAAATTATCCTTCCCCTTTTTAAATCGTATTTTGAAATCTCAACCTTAACTTTATCACCCACCAATATCTTTATATAGTGCATCTTCATTTTTCCAGAAAGATACGCAAAAACCTCTTTCCCATTTTCAAGTTCGACTTTAAAAGATAAATCAGGATATGCTTCTTTAACAGCACCATTAAAATCTATTTTATCTTTACCTTGAGTACCTTTGGTACCTTGAGTCTGGGTTCCTTCCATAAAACATTATTTTAAAAACACAAGAAATATTATAACAGAGAAATATTAAGTGTGCAACATACAAATTCACGGTTACGGGCTGAGGTCTTGATTGTTTTTAAACAAAAAAGACCTCTAGCCCGAGAAGAGAGACTACAGTTGTCGCTTTTTTACCGAAAGATTCATCATCTTTTCAGCATTTAGTATAGCGCCAAGTGCCAGTGCTGAGATCACTAAGGTTATCGTAATGAACGGACCTACTCCAGATAAAACACCAACTACTAAGGCAATTGCAACAAAGAATAGTATCCTCAATACAACAACAGTAACACTGACGTAGTACGCAAGCTTAGCAAATTTACCAACCATCGTATCTCCTTTAGAGAGGTTGAAGACAAGAATCTTGTCTTCACTGCCTACATCAGGATTTCTCCTAAAATAGAGTATATCATAGAATTCTATAGGTTCAAAATTGGTTATATCTTTGTGATATAATTGAGGTTATGTTAGATAAAGATCAGATAAATGCAATTAAAGAAAGAATTAATATCGTTGATGTTGTATCTGAGCATCTAAGCTTAAAAAAAGCAGGTAGGTCATATTTTGCATTATGCCCATTCCATCAAGAAAATACTCCATCCTTCTCAATTAACGAGGATTTTCAATTTTTTCACTGTTTCGGATGTCAAGAGTCTGGAGATGTTATAACATTTGTGGAAAAAATAGAAAATGTTGATTTTAACGAAGCTATTGAGATTTTAGCAAAAAGAGCAGGGGTAAAAATAGAAAAAAAATATAATAAAGATGAAGTTAGAAAATCCAACAGAATTGATATTTTAAAAATTAATACTTTGGTTATAAACTTCTTTCAGTCAGAATTATTAAAAAATAAACAAGCCATATCATATTTACAGAAAAGATTTATAAACAAAGAAAGTGTTAAAACTTTTAAAATTGGATATAACCCTAGAGGTGATAATTTAACACGATTCTTAAAATCTAAAGGGGTAACCAAAGAATTATCAATAAAATATGGATTTACAAAGGATCCAGCTACAAAAGATAATGACAATAAAGGGTTATTACATGATAAATTTCAAAATAGGATAATATTTCCAATATCTAACATTAAGGGTAATATAATAGGTTTCACATCAAGAGCAATTGATGATACAACTATACCAAAATACTTAAATTCACCAGAAACCGATGTCTTTAAAAAAAGTGATATCCTATATGGAATTGACATTGCTAAGAATCATATTTCCAAACAAGACTCCGTTATAATAACTGAAGGCAACATAGATGTTATACAGTCTAATCAAAATGGAATTTTAAACATAGTAGGTATTCAAGGTACAGCTATAACTGAAAACCATTTGAATATGTTAAAAAGATTTACAAATAATATCTATTTTGCATTTGACTCTGACAAAGCAGGTTATGCAGCATTAAGAAAAAGTTCTGTACTAGCTGAGAATAGAAATTTTAATACAATGGTAATAGATCTTAGAGAAGCTAAAGATATTGATGAATACATATTAAAATATGGGAGTGAAAGATGGAAGTTGGCTGTTAATGATGCTAAAGATTATTTATCATTTATAATGGATTACGAAATCAATAACAATAATATTCAAAGCTATAGGGGGAAAATAGCAGTTGTTGAGAATATATCTGAAGTTTTAAACAGTATACCAAATGTTATAAAAAAAAGTTTCTTTGTATCAGAACTTGCAAAGAGATTGGATCTTAGTTTTGATATTGTAGATCAATATATTAAAAAAAATATTATAAAAAAACCTATATATGATATATCTCAAGAACTTAACAAAACCCGTATTAATAAAAATATTGAAATTTATTTTCTATATATAATAATTAATTATCCTGAATTAAGAGGCTTGGCAGTTTCAAATATTAAACCAGAATATTTAAACGATCCATATTCAAAAAAAATTTATGAACACCTTATTTTAAACGACTTTAAAAAAGATATAGATACAATAGATATGAGCATACAAAGATCAGTTAGCCAAGAATATATTATGAATGATGATGTCAAAAAAATAGAAAGTGATATTTCAAATATAATTAAGATCATTAAAAATAGATATATAAAAGATACAATAAAGGGTCTTAAAAGCCAGTTAAAAAACGACCCAAAAGAGAACCAAAGAATCCTTAAAAAAATAGGGAGATTGTCCTCAGAATATATACAATAATACATCCTTTAAATATTTGGTAATTTTCAAACTAAACACTATATACGATTGACAAAGTAGATTGAATATGGTAGAATACTGCTTGTGTTTATTTTTTCCCACCTGTAGTCTATTTAATTTTATTTATATTACAGGGCTAAAATTAGTAATTACACAAATATTAAATGAATACAATTGATGTATCGAAGCGATCGCCAAAATGGCTATTGTTTATATTAGCTTCTCTTATTATCCCCCCAATAATTTTTGCTAAACCAATAAATTACAATCAAATAAAAAACAATTCAGAAAACCATGTTGTACATAATAGTGTTCATAGCAAAGCTATAACATTAACCACACTTACAACAAGAATTAAACCTGCAGAAAAAATACAGGAATCTATAGTAGGAGTTAAAAAAGTAGTATTTGCAACTTATACTCCTGTAACTCCATCAAATACATATTTATCTGGGGAAAGTACTTACTTACCTACAATTAATGCTGCAGCAGCAAAATATAGTTTAAATCCAGAATTATTAATTAGTATAATTTCTTGTGAAAGTGGATTTAATCCTAGAGCATACAACCCATCAGGTGCATCAGGTATAGCACAATTTATGCCTTCAACATTCTATGGAAGTTGGAATATATATAGTAGTGGAGGTTTATGGAATCCAACATCACAAATATATGCTATGGCATTAAAAATTTCTCAAGGTGGATTGACCGCTTGGGTATGCAGATAATTGTAAATGTTAGCTATTAGTAGCTAACATTTACTCCTGCAAGATTCGGTATAAGATAGTATTTACCATTTAGCTTTTCTACCATTTGTGCTGCATCAAATTGTACCGCAACATAAGTTGTCTGAAGATTATGAATAGTGAAGGTCTGAGCAATTTCTAAATAGTCATTTGGTAAAACAACTAAATTCTGGGTAGCACCATTAATGTTCGCAGTAGCTGATGCTATATATAGCTTAATCTTACTATATGAACCGGAAACAAGTGATGTAGAGCCCAAATATTCCACATTAGAAGGTGCACTCATAGATAATAAATTTGAAGCAACATTATTTGTAAGATCTAATGTTTCCCATCCATTGTATTTAGAAGATTTAGTAGTTGTAGCTTTATTATTATATTTGACTTCAACTTTTCTAAAAACTATAGATACATTTTGTGGAGATACAAGATTTTTAATATTTACAGCTGCAGTATTAGTACCATCTGTAATACCAAATTGAAGATTTCCAGTTAAATTTTTAGGATATTTATTGGAAAAATTCAATTTATAATTTGCCGGTCCGCTATCTACAGCAACAGCAGGCACATTGTTTTGAGAGCTGCTAGAAGTATTCTGTGCTATTACACTAGAAGCATGTTCTAAAGATGAACCAATTAAAATACCAATTGATAATATTATTGCTACAAAAACAGCAATCCACAGAACTTTTATCCAATTAATCTCCATATTTCTATTGAGAGGATTTGTTAATACATGTTTTATTCCCATAAATATAATTTTTATAAATTACTTACTAGGGTGTGTTTTATAATACTGTACAATAGAAGTATACACCTTTGATGTCTTTGCCAAATCTTCAGTAAACAATACATCTTTTGTATTAATCCTCATCTGGTCCATTGGTCCATAAGATAATGAGGGAGATAGATGTATTAATGTATATTGAGATTGATTACTAGAACTACCTGAATTCCCAGAAGAACTATTTAATTTTAAGTAAAATACATTACCTAAATAAATCCATTGACTAGATATACTTTCTATTTTTCCAAAGTATATACTAGAAGTAGAATTATTTAAAAAAACAGCTTGATAACCGGAGCTACCCTGTAGTGGAACATATGCAGAACCATTTTGTGATCTAACTCCACCTATATTGAGAAAGAAACCTACAACTACTAAAAAGACAACTACTACTATAGCTGCAATTGGAACTATCTGAAGTTCACCCCCAAACCCTCTGTTAGCTTCGGCAGTAACATCTGCATATTTATAAACATTCTGTTGGTTATTCATATATGTAATTATTAAAATAAATAAAATTAAATGTCAATACCACTTGCATCAATAGTAAGAAATTACTCTACATAAGGGAAATATAAATAAAAAATAGATCCTTTATTTTCAGTAGACTCTGCTTTTATATGCCCTCCAATTTTTTCTATCCCTATTTTAGATATATATAAACCTAAACCAATACCGTTATAATTATAATTAAGCATGTCTGTTTTCCTTGTGAAGGGTGTGAATAAATCTTCCTCATTAAGATTTGAAAAACCTATTCCTGTATCAGATATTTTAATAACATAGAATTTATCTTCTTTGTAAAAAGATATTGATATGATACCATCTTTTTTATTGAATTTCACAGCATTTGATACCACATTTGAGATAATAGTCTCCAGTATACTCTTATTGGTTTTTATTATCTTTAGATTCGAATCAAAAGAGTATCCTATCGCAATATTATTTAAATGATTCTCTTTATCTACAATGTTTTTTACTAATTCTTCGATATTTATAGATTCAATAGTCATATCTTGTGAACTAGCCTGAAAAAAAATCAAACTAAGTATTTCTTCAATTATTTGATTTAAATCACTAGCACTTTTTGATATTCTATCTACAATCTTTTTATCCTCCAAAGATAAGTTATTATTATCCTTTAATATATCTATATATCCAGAGAGTGATGATACTGGAGTCCTAAGATTGTGAGATACAAGATAGATAAAATCATCTTTCATTCTATCTACTTTATATGACTCATTTTGGAGCTTTACATAATCCGTTCTTAGTTTATTTAAAGCAGCATTTAAATTTACAAACTCTGGATTTTTAAAATCTGGGGTAAAATTTATATTACCACTTTTTATAGCTTCACTAATTTCTTTAACTTTAAATATATCAGATATATAATTTCTAAATAGAAACAACAGGCATAGAAAAAAAGATAAAATTAACAATAAAAGTAACCAAGACAATAAAGTCAATCCAAAAATAACAAAATTAAATACAACAAAAACTACAAACAGTAATAAAACTATGTATAGCCTATTTCTTATTGTCATAATTTTAGCCTAAAAATGTGCTTCCATTCTTTGCATCTAAAGATAACACTAACAGAACTATGGCAATTAAGATGTAATCACTAGGTTTAAAGAGTAATCTCATGCTAGGAGCAAAGAACCCTAAAGCTCCAAGTAATATTGCTAAAATACCTAAATAAAATAGTACTTTTTGAAAAGTTTTTGATTTCATAAAGATCACCTCCTTTGTTTTGTATATAACAAAAATAAATAACTATTTAAATTTTACTTTATACTCTTCTATTGTATCTTTTACAAAATCTTGAGCAACCTTCTTATTTTCCCATCCTTCCACTTTAGTATACTTATCTTTCATTAGATTTTTATAATTTTCAAAAAAGAATTCTATTTCCTTTAATTTATGTCCATGTAGATCAGATAATTCATTAACATGATTATAATGAGGATCATCTGCAGGAACACCAAAAATTTTATGATCTAATTCACCAGTATCATCCATTTTCATCATACCTAAAATTTTAACATTGATTACTACCCCAGGAAATGTTGGTTGAGATGATAAACACATTATATCCATTGGATCATTATCATATTTGTTCCAAGTTTGAGGTATTAATCCATATTCAATAGGATAAGGTAATGGAGCATATGTAGCCCTATCTAACATTAAAACCCCATATTTCTTGTTGAATTCAATCTTGCCATGATACCCACGAGGATTTTCAACAATCATATATACTGTTTCTGGAAAATTGTCGCTTGTTGGTAATTCATGAAAAATATTAGACATAATAAATTTTTGATAAAATAATCTTAGACCTTAAATCCTAACAAAGATTATTAATCATTTTCAAAAAAAATACAATAATATAGATAAAATCTATTGAAGAGATGGAATACTAAGAAATAAATCTGTAATCATGTTACAATTTTTTAGAATATGAAAATAAATATAATAAAATCTATATTTCTAGTTATTCTTGTATTATTAACGATTTCCACAAGTAAAATTGTGAGTATACATGCACAATATTTGACTACTTTATATATAACTAAAGATAGTACAATTCAAAAGGGTAACATCGTATCTAGAAATAATAATTATATAGTTAAGACAACAAATAACAATACTGGTAATATTCAAGGTATTGTAGTGAATAGATATAAAAATATCATATATACTTCAAAAAATGGAATTTTAGAAGTATTAGTTTCTAATCAAAATGGTAATATTCAAAAAGGAGACTATATTTCAATATCTAAAATTCCGGGAATAGGAGAAAAATTGAATGGACAAGGAATATCCATAGGTATTGCTGAATCATCATTTAAAAACAGTACTGCTAAAAATTATAAAGGCATGGAGATTGAAGATATACCTGTTAGTATAGATATACAGTATATAAACAGTAATCAGGGAACTTTTTATGGTATATTGAATGGTATTGGCAATCCAATACTACATAAACCTTTAACTTTTACACAACTTATAATTATAGTAGTATCAACAGTATTAGCTTTGTCCTTTATAATATCATTCTTTGTAAGATATACAAAAAATACTATAACAACTATAGGAAGAAATCCTTTAGGGTATTTAAATATTAAAGAGAAAATTTTTAAAACAATAATCTATAGTATCGCTATAGTAGTGATATATATAATATTAATATATATTATATTAGTATTATAGAGATATGTGTTACTTCCCTATGTAAAATTAACAAATACCTTCGCCTGGTTATTTGTGAATACTAAAATACCATTATCAATAGTAATTATTTTCTCTTCTTTTAATTCTTTTTCAAGATATTTAATTTTTCCAGGGACTAATATAGATACAAAATTAATATGATTTTTTAGTATATCAAAATTACCTATTTGACTTTTTGCAGAAAAATGAGACACTTCACCATCAAATAGTTGTCCTTTTAAAGATAATATTTTTAAATTAAAATATTCTTTGTATCCTGATACTTTGTCCATATTTTATTGTTTTATATCTTTCTCTAAATCATCCACAGTTCCTATCATTTTAAATTTATCAGCATCCACATCATTAAATTTACCACTCATTATAAGTTCAACTCCCATCAGAGTATCTTCAAGCTTTACATATTTACCTGGTTTACCAGTGCTAGATTCCATAACAAAGAATGGTTGAGAAAGAAAATTTCTTATTTTCTCAGCTCTATGATAATCAGATTTATCCTGAGGTGATAGATCATCTTCTCCTATTATTGATACTATATTATCAATCTCAATATATTTTTGAAGGATTCTCTGTACTTCTAAGGCAAGATAATAATGTCTATCCCCAACATTCTGTGTATTTAATACAGAAGAAGAAGATTTCAGTATATCTATAGTAGGGTAGAGACCCATTTTTGCAACATCACGTGATAAAACAAGAAAAGAATCTATAAAATTAAGAATCTCTTGTGTTGCTGGGTCTGTCAAATCATCTGCAGGAACATACACAGCTTGTACTACTGTAATAGACCCATTTTCATTCGATACAAATCTTTCCTCTAGATCTTTTAAGTCAGATGCTAGTGATGGATGATATCCTCCTTCAGATGGCAATCTTTCAATAAGCATTGAAAATTCATTATTAGCTTGTACAAACCTGTATATATTATCAATAAAAAGAAGAACATCCTTTTTCTGATAATCTCTAAAATATTCTCCTACTGTAGCTGCGGTATGACCTAATTTAGAACGTATAGCCGCATTTTCATTCATTTGAGCAAAGAGTAGAATAGATTTATCAAGAATATTGTTTTCTTTCAATGTATTATACAGTTCATATCCTTCTCTTGTTCTCTCACCAATACCTGCAAAAATTGACATACCTTGATGGAATGTTGCTATATTGTGTATAAGCTCATTAACTAAAACTGTTTTCCCTACTCCAGCACCTCCTATAAAACCTATTTTTCCACCTTTTTTAAAAGGTGTTAGAAAATCAATAGCTTTTATACCTGTCTCTATTATCTCTACTTTAGTATTTGAAAAATGTTCTTTGCTTTTTGGAGTATAAATATTACAAGAAGTTTTATCTCCCTCTATATTACCCTGATTATCTACTAATTCACCTAATGCATTATATATTCTACCCAAGGATTTTTCTGATAATTTTATATTCAATTGTTCCCCTGTATCATACAAAGAATCATACAATCTTAGCTGGTCAGAGCCCCTTAACACTATACATAAAACATTATTCTCATCAACATACTCTATCACCTCTAAAAGTATATTCCCCTCCTTCATTGTCAAAACATTTCGTATTTGAGGTTTATCACCTTCAAATTCAGCAACTACCTTTATTCCTTTAATTTCCTTTACTATTCCATAATTCTCATTCATTATAATTAACCTTTTCTTTGGAGCTAGCTCCTTTTAAATGATTCAAATAATATTCTTGCATTTTCATCCTTCATTTTCCTTTTAACTTTATTAAGATTAATAGTTTCGTTATTATACATAGTTGTTGCTTTTGAATTTGCTGTACTCATTGCTATCATTCTGCTAGCATACTGTGAAAGCTGTGATTCATAAAGAATTTGTGCAAACATTTGACCCTTCATGACAGACTCAAAGTAATCTAGTACATCCTTATATGATGGTTCAAATATATATTCTTCTTTCTCAATTATATCTTCCTTTGATATAGTAGATACATCTACATGCAAGTTTTGCATTTTTACATTTTGTTCTTGCAATGATATATATTCTTCATATAATACAGAGACCACTCTATATTTTTCTATATCATCAAGTATCTCCTTTGTAAATTCATCGTTCACCTCATCCTTAAAGCTATAGTTTTTCACATATCTAATACCTTCTAGTTCTAAAATTCTTTTACCTTTATCACCTATAACAAACACATCATATCGTTCTTTATCCTTAATCTCCTTTTTTAAAAGATTTATTATTTTATTATTCATATCTCCAATAAGTCCAGAATTGGAAGAGACTATTACATATGCTGTTTTGTTAATTTTACTCTGATTTTTAGATAACTTATCATCTTTATAGTTTCCAGCTTTAAGTTTTACATATATATCCCATATCGTATCATAAAACTCTTTCCTTGCTGAAACATCATGTCTTATTTGGTTTATTTTAATTGAGGCTATTTTTTCAAAGATAGAAGAAATATCTTTTATAGTATTTATATGATCAATATTGTTATTTATATCTTTGATACTGTTCATGATAGTAAAAATTTCATTAATTCTTGGTTTTCAACATCTTCCTCCTTAAAATCAGATATATTTCTCAATTTTTTAACATTTCTTTTCATTTTATATACATCTTCAGCCTTTATATCCATATAATGTGAAAGTACAACCGTAATTAGAACTTTTTGTTCAAACAAAGTGTATGATTCCCCAATATTTTGATTAAATAAAATGTTGATTTTTTCTCCTCTATCCAAATCTGCTAGAACAGAAGGTGGCATATTTACTCCGAAATGAGAGAACTTATATGCTTGGTCATATTTAATTAGAGCTATATTTAGTTTTTCTGATATAGACTGCATAAATATCTCTTGTACCCTTTTCCCTATTCTAGAAACTGATATCCCAGTATTAATTGCAGGACGTATCCCTTTTAAAAACAGTTCTCTATCAAAAAAAAGTTGTCCATCTGTGATAGATATAACATTAGTAGGAATATACCCAGTAAAATCATTATTTTGAACGGATATTATTGGTAAAGCAGTTAAAGATCCTTCATTATTCTTCACTCTACCTGCTCTCTCAAGAAGTCTAGAGTGTAGAGAAAAAACATCAGCAGGATAAGAATCTTTACCAGGAAAAACACCTTCTATTAGAGATATTTCCCTGTATGATTTAGCATGTTCTGTAAGATCGTCATAAACAATTATGACATCCTTACCCATACTCCACAAAGCCTCACCAATGGAACAACCTGCAAATGGAGATAAATAAGACTCTACTGGCAATAATTCTGCTTTAGCAACCAATACAACAGAAAACTCCAGTGTTCCACTCTCCTCAAGTGATGTAATAATACTGGATACCTGATCATTTGTTTTACCTATTAGTACATAAACAATAATTGATTTATCTTTTTGATTACGAATAAGATCAATAAGAAAGGTTGTTTTTCCAGTCTTATTATCTCCAAGAATAACTTCTCTTTGACCAAAAGCTAATGGAAATAAGGTGTCCACAACAATATTCCCTGTTTCTATTTGTTTTTGTATATCATCCCTCTGTATTATTGAAGGAGCCTCTCTAAACATATCTAAATCTTTCGTATCCAATATCTTTCCCTTGCCATCTAATGGTTCTCCAAAAACATTTATTACTCTTCCTAAAGTATTCAAACCAAATGATACAGTAAGGGTATCCTTCAAAACTAAAGCCATTTGTCCAGGAATAATACCTCTATCCTCAATAAGTACAATTTTCGATATGTCATCCTTAATTTCATTGACAAAACCACGTGAATCAGATTCAAATAATATTTGACTTCCAGTTTTTAAATTTCTAAAACCTCTAACTTCACAAAATATTGAGTTAACAGCAATAACTTCACCAACTGCAACACCATTTTTTAGATTATCTTTAAAACTAATCATTTGCTTGTATCTTTATATTGGTATCTACTGATACTAAATCACTTTGTATATTTGAATTTTTAGGTAGTGTATCCGTTGAATTTGAGTCTTGTAGATTTTTATCCTTTGGATCTATAATTTCAATTATTTTATCCAGATTTTGATTAAGTACATTAGAATATGAGAAATCAAAATATGAAAAGGAGGTCTTTAATACTACACCGCCTCCTATGTGAGAATCTATTTTATATGCAAGAATTATATTTCCTTGAATCTTTTCCCTGAAAAAGTTATACAATTTATTCTTGAAATCATCTGTGGCTTCTTGTGATAGTATTATATATAGCTTTTTAGTATTCTTTTTAAAGTCTATTAAAGCAATTTGAAATTTATTAAGTTCTTCTACATCATCTATTACATTACCATAAATAGTAGAAAGCAAGTTAGATAAATAATTATTAATAGCAAAGTCTCCTTTAAAATTTACATCTACTCTTCTTTGTATATCTCTGAATTCTATAAATTTTATATACAGACCAAGTGACCTTATACACGTATTAAGATATTCTATGTCTCTAATTTTTGCAGATAAATTATAATCCATACCTTATTTCGTCTATATGTTTTTCTAAAATATCAAAAATGTAATCTTCTTGATCTTCCAAAGATACAGTGATATTTAAAACTTCTTTTATAACATTAACAATTACTAATGCAGAATCTTTTCTTATTGAGTTAATAAAGTCTTCTCTCAGTTTTTTAGCATCCTCATTTAGTTGATCAGAAAAAACACTTACCTTCTCTTTTTCCTGATTTGCAACATCGTCTAATATCTTTGTAGTTTTAGACCCAATCTCCTGAAGATAATTATTATATATTTCCATATTCATTTTGGAAAATGAGTCTATACTTTGATTAATTTTATTCAAAACCTCCTCTATGGTTTTTGAAATCTCTGCCTGAGAGCCTGAAAGCATCGTCTGATAAGCACTTTCAAAACTCTGCACTTGTGCTTCTAAATTTCTATTTATATCTTGCAGACCTGAAACGAGAACATTTGAAGAATCAGACATAGCTGATTCTTGAGTAGAAAGATTTTTTTCTATTTCAGCGATTTTTCTGTTATATATATCTGTAAGCCTATTTTTGAAATCCTCTTCTATATTTTTATATAACTCTTGTATTCCAGATGATCCATTATTCACATCATTAATAACTACAGTAGTACTGTTCTCTAATCCACTAACAGTTTTATTTACATCTTTATTGTCTATATTTGCAGATTTGAGTATAACCTTTGAATCTAGTCCTTTAGTGTCAGTCGTATTTTTATCCTGATGTCCAGCATCCAGATGCACAGCATCCAGATGCACAGGTTTAGAACGCATCAGATAGAGAATAAGAAACAAGAACAGTATTAGTAAAATTATTACAACAATAGCAATAAGTAACATAGTATTAATTTAGCAACTTTATAAGTTTTTTACAAATTGTAATAGATGACATAAATATGTGTAACTTATTACGTGTAATTTATTACGTGTAATTTATAATTTGACTATTCATATTATTTTATATACATTTAAAAGTATCTATGAGCATTAAATTTGTTTATAAATCATTACTCTTATTATCCTTGTTTTCATTATTTTTGTTTGTTCCCATTAAAAATATAAAAGCAACAAGTATAGGGGGAATAGCTCAAAACTATATAGCATTAACCAATGGGATGCAAACTGGAGAAATAGTATCACTTATATCGAGAAATACTTTTGCAGAATCTGGATTTGCAGGAGTATATCCATCAGCAAAGGCAAATGATCCCAATGTTTTTGGTATAGTTGATTTTAATAGTACTGTCACTACTGGAATAACAGCCCCAAACATGATACCTATTATTCAGTCAGGAACAATAAATGTATATGTATCTAATTTAAATGGAAAGATAACAAAAGGTGACCTTGTAACTTCATCCATAGTTCCTGGAGTAGGTGAAAAAAATACTAATACAGGTATGGTAATAGGTGTAGCTAATGCATCATTCTCAAAAAATAATATTTTAAAGACAGAAACTATAAATGTTAAAGGAAAAAAAACCACAATAAGTATAGAAAAAATTCCAGTACTTTTAAGTTTTCAGGAATATTATAATAATAATGCGTTGCAAAGCCAATTCAATGGATTCCTTCCGAACTTCATAAAAAAAGGAGTTTCATTTGTAAATATAATAATAGCTATTATTATAGTATTAATGGGTTTTGTAATTTTTCTCATTGGGACATTATCATCATTGAGACAATTAATGGGAGCAATGATAAGAAACCCTACTTCAAAAAGATTAGCAATAAATAGCGCAATTATAGTTATTTTTATATTACTTATAATTTTTATACTCACAATTGTTATGGGTTACGCATTCCTAGTCATATAAAATTTAGAACTCATTGACAAACATTTATAAATACTATAGATTATTACCAAATGAAAAAAACCATAAAGGTTTTAAATAAGAATATTCTACTTAAAGGGACAAATATATTTCTAATTTTGTCCTTGTTTTTATTTTCATCTTCTATATATTTCATAAATAATGTTAATGCTGCACAATTAACTCCATTAACTGATACAATGTCTAATTCTGGAGGATATGGGACATCAGGGCCTCAAACAGTTTCAACTGCAAATGTATCTCATTCTTTCTCATATACAACACCAACTGCATATACAACCTCAAGTACTATTGATATATATATACAGACCGGATCTACAATTGGTGGAGGAGAAGCTACTACAGCCTTCTCTGCTGTAGCAGCAAGTTCTGTTACAGTAAATGGAACTGCTGCTGCTACACCAACTGTTACAACAGGAGTAACAGATTCTAATTTTGCTGGATATACATTCACTGAAGTTGCAATTACTGTTCCTGTAGCTATATCTTCTGGTGCAACAGTTACAATAAATGGTATTACTGCAACTAACCCCTCTACTGCTTCATCATCAACTAATCAATATATTATCGATATCCAAGACTCAAATAGTAATGATGGATATATGGCTGTACCAATAATTACCAATGGGTCTGTAGCTGTTACTGGTAGAGTAACTCCAACAATAACATTCAGCTTATCATCTTATGCTACATCATTTGGAGTCATGCAACTTGGAGTAGTTAATACATCATCACCTGCAACTACTTTAACTCTGTCAACAAATGCTCAATCTGGAGCAATAGTATATATATATGATCATGGGACTGGAAGTACATCAGGTTTGTATAACTCCGTAGCTAATCATAATATACCATCTACTACTGCAACTTTGGTCGGAGGAACTGAAGGATATGGAATTAATGCTGCAACTACATCTACTTCAGGCTCAGGAGGAGTTGTAGGAACCATGACTGTATCTTCTCCATACAATGGTACAGGAGATGCCGTTGGTGGATTATCTCTCACATCTACTACTTTAGCTACAGGTACAGCACCTATGTATGCAGTTACTATACAAATAAACTATCTTGCAGCAATCAGCGTCACTACCCCTGCTGGTATATACAACGATCAAGTAACTTATGTAGCCACTGGTAAATTCTAA
>JAJZKG010000010.1:16542-29564 GCA_021809565.1 bacterium
AGCTACAGGTACAGCACCTATGTATGCAGTTACTATACAAATAAACTATCTTGCAGCAATCAGCGTCACTACCCCTGCTGGTATATACAACGATCAAGTAACTTATGTAGCCACTGGTAAATTCTAAGGACAGTTTGGACTTATTGAGTTAAATAATGGATTGATTTATAATTGAGAAATGATCTGAATTCAATGAAAAATTTTGTAAAAGTTTCTAAAAAAACATATGTAGTTTTTGTAGTAGTTTTAATAATATTCCTAATCTCCCCTATTAATTCTTTTGCACAGCAGCTAGCTACACAGCAACCAGTTGCTCAGCAACTAGCTATACAAACACCAAATAATACATCTACTTTCTCTGGTGCGCTAAATTCGACTACTAAATCACATGAAGGTGCTACAACAAGTGGTATTACAGTGTCTCCCCTTTTAACAACAATATTCCTAAATAAAACTGAAAGCTCTACTCAATATATAACACTATTCAATAATAACTCAACTCCCATAACTGTAGGCCTAGCATTTTCAAATTTTATATCAAAAAATCAATTTGGGGCACCTCAATTCTTAGGATTTTCAAAAGGACAAATACAGGATCCAAACCTATTAATACAATCACCAAAATCTATTACATTGCCTCCTTTAAAAACAATAAAAGTACCTTTAACAATACTAACTAATAATAATACCTCTCCTGGAGAATATTTTATTGGAGCATTTGCAGTTATAAAAGGAAAAACTCTCAAATCTGCGCCTGTATCAATAGCGACTAGCTCTGCAATAGGCTCTCTATTTTTGATCAGGATAAATGGAAAAGTAAATGAGACAGGATTTATCCAATCTTTTTCTGCTACAAGAAGTTTGTTTACTGGTGGACCTGTAAATTTCCAAACTATATTTAAGGATACAGGAAATGTTGATCTAATACCTCAAGGAGTAATTGATATATATAATATGTTTGGAAAGCATGTAGCTAGTGTTACATTCAATAAACAAAGATCTATTGTACTTCCCGTTGGTGTAAATAGCAGGATTTATTCATCTTCGTGGAAGCCAGGATCTCTATTATTCGGAGAGTTTACAGCAAAATTATTCTTAACATATGGTACAACAACTGTAACAACTATATATAAATCCACAAATTTTTGGATAATACCGTTGTGGCTTGAGATATTGGCAATAATAATAGTTATACTTATAGTTACATGGATAGTAAGATTACGCCTAAAATTAAGAACATAAGATTTAGTCATGTAGTGTCTAGATATCTTATTACTATCAATAAAAGTTTTGATGACTTAATAAGTTATATTGTCTCTTCGGTAATCTTACTCATAGCAATATTTATTTTCATAATAAATATCACACCATCAGTATATGCTCAAAATTTTGCACAAGGATTTACCCAAAGCTCGGGGAAACAGACAGTAAATATTCATGCATATGCACCACTACTCAATAACTGGGCATATATCATATCCTCTCAGGGTAAAATATATACAAAGCTCAAAACTACAAGTCACACAATCTATATGAATGAAAAAATTCCTATATATGTACAAACATTCGGAACAAAAAAAGCACCACTGCGTGATCAAACAATTTTCCTATCATCACCAGACACAAAATATGGATTACATATAATAGAACCAAAGATCCCAACAAATGTTAAAGGTTTGACAGAGGGGTATATAACATCAACATATAAAAAACCAACAGTGTACACAATAATAGCTACTGATACTACATATGCAGAAGCTCCTGTAGTATTTAAAAATATGCTTCAGATACAATATTATCCATCAAAAAATTATAAACCCTCAATTTTTGTAAATATAACTAACTACTTAGGGAATCTGTTTTCTTCAACAACAAATATATTAGACATATTAAGTATTGTACTTGCAATTATTACATTCTTAATAATAGAGAAAAGATTATTAATATCAAAGATCTCTATAACTATACAAAATCAATACAGAATATTATTTGGTATTATAAAAATTCTATTTATCCCATATTTAGTATCTATATTTGCTCTCTACAATCAACACTCAATCATTAACTATGTAGCTCTTGCTATACTTGCTATAGTTAGTGTACATTTCATACTAGTATATGTAAAAAATCTAAAAGATGCAGTATCTAGAGTTTAAAATCTAGATTATAGAAACTCTAAAATATATATAATATTGCGTCTAAAATATATATGATGTATAAAATATATTAACTAGGGTTGCTAAAATGAATTTTACTAAAATTAAAAAAAGTGTGGTGGTTTTAGCACTTGCGTTGGTAATACTTATATTACTAGTATTGTCTGCTGGCATTATATATTCTGTAAAAGCTGCTACAATAACACCTATCTCTGATACAATGACACTACAGACTGTTTCAGTATCCGCAACAAACAATTTCTCTTTTGATGCAGTATCTGGTATCCCAGCATCAGGAACTGTGACAATAACTTTCCCATCAGGATTTACTAGTGTTTCTGTAGGTTCTGCCACATCTTCAATGTCAGGAGCAACATTCGGAGTCTCTGGAAATGTAGTAACAGTAACAAATGGTACAACCGCTGTAACTGCTGGAACAACTGTAACAATATCTGGAATTGTGGCAGTAAACCCTGGAACAGCATCATCAACAAGTACTCAGTATATAATTACAGTGTCAGATTCAGGAGGTGATTCAGCCTCCATTGCTGTAGCAATAGTAACATCATCCCAGGTTGCAATATCTGCAACTGTAAATCCTACAATAACTTTCTCAATTTCATCAAATAGTATAGGTTTTGGAGTACTAACAGCAACTGCAGTATCCACTCAAACGAATACTCTGACATTATCAACAAATGCCTCGAAAGGAGCTAATATCACTGTCTATGATTTAAATGCTGGCTTACTGCAAAATGTAACCTCTGGACACTTAATTGTTTCAGCAACCGCAACCCTAGCCGCTGGAACAGAAGGCTATGGTATTAATGGAACAGGTGCAGGAGGGTTAGCTACAGTATCACCATATAACGGAACAGGAAATGCCGTTGGAGCATTACAAAAATCAGCACAAAATCTTGCATCTATATCAACTCCAGTATCTGGAGGAACAGTCACTGTAAATTACGAAGCTGCGATCTCGGCTGTAACTCCAGCAGGTACATATGCTGATACAGTTACTTTTATAGCAACAGGAAACTTCTAGAAATGAACCTTTAGAAAGATCCATACCAAAGTAAATTTTTAAAAAATCTAGATCTAAATGTATTTAAACTTTCCTCGTATTCTGTTATTATTTATATATAAAATATTCAATATTATGAAGAAATATATATTCCTTGTTGTAGTTTGTCTTTTAGTATTATTGACTATACCAAAGGTAATTGCACCAAAAACAGTTTCTGCACAAAATTTTATATCTACAAATTATATACTCTCAGATCCAGTGTTTGGTGAGTCAGGACCTTATGTATCATCACCATCTTTTAAAGAAAGGAGCGCTTTAGGACAACTTGTAACTGGCGTATCACAATCAACTAATTTTATTCTAAAATCAGGATTTGAATATTATTCTGGACAATCTGTTCCATCAATTACTATGTCTCTAAATACCAATTTGATTAATTTTAATACTGTAGCTCCAAATACAATTGTGAAAGCTCCTATAAGTACTGCAGGTGTACAAACTACTACAGCTCTTCCTACCGCTACAAGTAGTGCCACATCAGTGGTATACAATGGGTATGTGTATGAGATTGGGGGATGTGCTAGTACTTGTCCTACATCAACAGTAGATTATGCACCTTTAAATTCTAACGGAACAGTAGGATCATGGACAGCCACCACCCCACTCCCAGCTACCACAGAACAAGCTACATCAGTGGTGTATAACGGGTATGTGTATGAAATTGGAGGGAGACCTAGTTCTAGTTCTGCTCCTATTACAACAGTAGATTATGCCCCTATACAATCAAATGGTACATTGGGAGCATGGACAGCCACCACCTCTCTTCCCACTGCTACATATGAAGCCACATCAGTAGTGTATAACGGGTATGTGTATGAGATCGGGGGTGCAATCGTAGCAACGGTAGATTATACCCCTATAAATTCGAATGGTACATTGGGAGCATGGACAGCCACCACTTCTCTTCCTTCCGATACACATGAAGCCACATCAGTAGTATATAACGGATATGTGTATGAGATTGGGGGAAATTTTGTAGCCACAGTAGATTATGCCCCTATACAATCAAATGGAACACTTGGTGCGTGGACAGCTACCACTTCTCTGCCTGCTGCTACAGAGGACGCCACATCAGTGGTATATAGTGGATATGTGTATGAGATTGGAGGATGTACTACTGGTTCTTGTCCTACAGCGACAGTAGATTATGCCTCTATAAATACAAATGGTACCTTAGGTTCATGGACAGCCACAACCTCTCTTCCTGTTGCCACAGCTGTTGCCACATCAGTGGTATACAACGGGTATGTATATGAGATTGGGGGATCAAATTCTAGTGGTGTATCATCAACAGTATATTATTTCCCTATTATATCTGCTACATCTATTATAACAGTATCATCCAACGCAGAGAGTGGATATAACCTATATATAGCACAAAATAATAACTTAACTAATCAGCAGGGAGATACAATACCCCAAGTTAATAACGGTGCAACCACAACTACAGCAGCCCCGTGGACATCAGCCTCATATTATGGTCTTGGATATAACTGCTCTGCATCAAATACGTATAAGCAAGCAGTACTTGCTAATTCTCCAATAGGATTTTGGACATTAGGAGAAACATCTGGTACAACAGCATATGATTTATCTGGAAATGGAAATAACGGAAAATATATTGGATTACAAGCCTTTACAGCTACCACTGCTCTTCCTGCAGCTACACAGAATGCCACATCAGTGGTATATAACGGATATGTGTATGAGATTGGGGGAGATAACGGTAGTGTTAATGTCGCAACAGTAGATTATGCCCCTATTAATTCAAATGGTACCTTGGGATCATGGACTGCAACTACATCTCTTCCTCAGGCTACAAATCAAGCCACATCAGTAGTATATAACGGGTATATGTATGAGATTGGGGGAAATAACGGTAGTGTCAATGTCGCAACAGTAGATTATGCCCCTATTAATTCAAATGGCACTTTGGGATCATGGACTGCAACAACAGTACTTCCAACTGCTACAGAACAAGCTACATCAGTAGTGTATAACGGGTATGTATACGAGATTGGGGGGTATACTACTGTGGCAGTAGCCACAGTAGATTATGCCCCTATTAATTCTAATGGGACATTAGGCTCATGGACGGCGACCACCTCTCTTCCCACTGGTACATATGCTGCCACATCAGTTGTGTATAACGGATATGTGTATGAGATTGGGGGAAATCTTGTATCCACAGTAGATTATGCTCCCATAAATTCTAATGGGACTTTGGGTGCATGGACAGCTACCACCTCTCTTCCTACTGCTACAGCTTATGCAACATCAGTGGTATACAACGGATATGTGTATGAGATAGAAGGATGGAACAATGGGGGTGTTACAACTGTAGACTATGCACTAATCAATAGTAATGGGACACTCAGTAATTGGACTATTATACCAGCTAATATTCTATGGCGTTCCTCATCAGTGGTATATAACGGATATGTGTATGAGATTGGGGGATGTGCTAGCGGTGCTTGTCCTACAACTACAGTAAATTATGTAGACACAAAACAATCTGGTTATACACAAGGTGAACCAGGTCCAATATCAAATTCTAATTTAGGAAATTCTACACTTTTTAACGGCTTTAGTTCATATATATCACTTCCAAATGTAATACAGCCATATACAACCATTACTATATCTCTATGGTTTAGGACAACTTCAGATGGAGTTATTTTAGGATATCAAAATAATACTGTGGGATCAAGTCAAACAAACTTTGTGCCTATCATATATATTGGCAGTGATGGGAAACTAAGAGCAGAATTATGGAATGGAGGTAGTGGTTCAATAACCACAACAAATACTGTAAATGATGGAAGATGGCACAATATTATATTAGTTGGTAACTCGACTACACAAAGTCTATATTTTGATAATTCTCTTATAGGAACATTATCAGGTACAATTAATAATCTAAATATGACTTATGATCAAATAGGAGTTGGTGAGACTGCTGGTAGTTGGCCCGATGGCAATGGAGGATGGTTCTATTTTAAAGGCAATATATCTAATGTATCAATTTATAATACAGCTCTCACATCAACTCAGGTACAAACTTTATTTAATGATGGTATAAATTCTACTCAAGCAATCTGTAATTCCGATTTTATATCATCATCATATTATAGACAATTATCTTCTACAAATACTGAATTTGCATCTTATTCATCCATTGCAACAAATCAAGAGATAGCTGTTGGATATGCAGTCAATGTATCAAATATACAAGCATCTGGAATATATACAAATAATATTACATATACACTAGCCGGGAATTACTAAGCTATGCAATTAATTAAAAAACTAATAATTTCTATAACAGTACTATCATTTCCATTTATATTTTCAGTAAATACATTTGCTACATCCCCCTCAGAGAGTATACGAGTTACTCCTGCATATATATCTTTAACTGAGAAAACTGGTTCTAGCGCTTATGAGAATTTATCAATATTCAATAATTCAAATACAGTATTGAATCTTGATATATATAAACGTGGTATAAAGTATGAGCATAAAAAATTAATACTGATAAATTCAAAACTACAATTAAATGTCGAAAATTGGATGTCTATAAAAGATACAAGAGTCACTATCCAACCATTTAAAACTCAAAATATCTCAGTATATATTAATGTACCAAAAAATGAGAAGTACGGTTCATATAATGGAGGTATAGTAGTTTCAAATATACCACAACATAAAATTGGTAATTCCACTATATTTGGAAGAATTGTTGTAAATGTTTTTATAAATATAAGGGGAAAAAACAAGGGATATTCAAATATAAATATAACAAATTTAAATTACCAATCTTTGATATTTCAAAACCATACAACATTAAATTTAAAAACATATAACCCTGGTCCATACAATAATGCGTATAAAACAAAAATATATGACTCTTCAATTTTTGGTTTATTTAATTCAGTTACTGGAAAATCGGGACTAGAGAATATATTAGTTGGGCAGACAAGATATAACACAATAGGTTTGAAAAACTTAAAAATAGGTATAAATAATATACAGATACATCTTTCAAATATTGGAGATAATACAACAAAAAATATAAATTTCACTATTTTCTATATACCTTTTGAAACTATATATATATTAATACTTATACTAGTCCTAATCTTTATATATCATTCATATAGACTAAGAAAAATACAAAGAAAACTTAAGAACCATAAGTGGTGAAAAAAAACTGTACTTAAATTTTCCTAAATTCTATTTAATTAACTCATAAAGTGTATTTCCATAAACTAATTGGTAACAAGATATAATTTCAATGTTTGGATTATCACTATAAGTATTTATATAATCTTTATTTATAATAAAGAGACATTATCAAAATTATAAATATGTTAATACTAAATCAATAACTTACTATTATATTGATAGACGTACTACTTAAAATTATAAATACCGTCTTCTAAATACTTTTTTTTACATTTTCTACATTTTCCATTCTTCACATCTCCTCTACATTTAGGACATTGGAAAATATCCTCTATAGAATATGTTTGAACCTTGATGCCACTTATACGTTTCCTTCTTATATGCTTATTTTTCTTTTCTAATAATAAAAATATACTGGGTCCAAAATATAATTTTGAAAAAAATATTTGGAATGTATTATCTAAGAATACGAGTGCTTTTACACTTAACAACTTTTTAAAATATTTTTGTCTAAAATTAGATACAGAAAAAATTTCTTTTACCAAGAATCCATTTTTTTGAACTTTTTTTATCATATATGATGGAGAGAAATTTAAGAATATTTGATCATCCATAAATCCTTGTGAATCATTTTTATGAGGTAAAGCATATATATCTTTTTTTCTAAAATCCATATCTCCAAAGTGTCTTATCCTTGATAATATATGATCTTTATTAGCAAATTCTAAAATAAAGCTATCTGATATAACTCTTGCAATCTCACTTATTGCCTTATCAGGATTTTCTATATGATGAAGAACTCTAACTAACATACCAGAAGAGATCGAATCATTTTTGAAGGGCATGCTATAAATATCCCCACAGACTTTAACAATATTTTTTTTGTTTTCTGCTTTTTTTAAAACAGAGAGAGAGTAATCAAAAAGTATAGAGTATGTGTATTTATTTTCATACAAATCTGATAGTCTCCCATGACCTCCACCTATGTCTATGAATGAATTATTTTCTTTTAATAATTTAGATAATATATTCCTTTCAGATTGATTTTCATATTCTCTATCTTTCCAATATTTCCTATAATCATACTCTAAATTTGAATCATAGTCTTGTACCCGCATTTTTGAGTCTAATTTTTTTGAATGTACATACTTTGTATTTGCCATAGAGTCTATTTTACATTAAAAATATGATACTTGGTAGTCCTCATATATTTATTATGCTAAAATATATAAAATGAACTTAGATTTAGATCCTTAGATCTAGATCCTTGTATCAGAATACTTATGAAACATAATATAAAGATAATATTATTATTACTACCAATACTAACCATTTTTTTCGTTAGTAATATACATGCGCAAACTCCAACTGATAAAGGAATTACTCTATCTCCTGTAATATCAAATATAACACTCAATAAAGGTGAAACTTACAATGGAAAGTTATATATTACTTATAATAATAATACAGTTGCTAATGCAAATATTTTAGTTTATGCATTTAGACAATCTGGTGACACACAACACCCAAAATTTTCAAATAAAATAAACAAACTTTCTCAGTCTATACATTGGATTAAGATACAAAAAAATGTAACTTTATATCCACACAAAACAATCATAATAAACTATACCCTAAATGTAGCAAAAAATGCTTCCCCAGGAGGACATTTCCTTTCAATAATAGTATCTATAACAAAAGCTGGTAATGAAAAAATTGTTGAATCCGTAGGATCTTTACTTATTATTACTATAAATGGAAGAATCATATCTTCCGGATATATACAAAATTTTGGGGCAACTAATAAGATATTTTTCCAAAATCCGATAAATCTATATTTAAAATTTGTAAATACTGGAAATATACAACTTGCACCATATGGTTATATTACAATTTCAAATATATTTGGAAATAAGATAAAAATAATAGAAATAAATAAGAATCAATCATTGGACTTACCAAAAAGTACAAGATTATATACTACAAATTTTAGTTTACAGAATTTTATAAATCAGTTTGGTATTTATACAGCAACCATGAATCTTACATATGGATACCAAGGCCACTTTGTGAATACTCAAAGTTCTAGTACATTTTATTATTTCAATTATATATATCTAATTGTACTTATACTAATTATAATGGCTATATTACTTTATATAATAAAAAGAAAACATAATAATAAATCGTTATTTCAAAAAAAATGGTAAAAAAGTATTCGGCAAAATTTATTGCAATATTAGGTATAGTTGGATTGTTATTTTTATCTATAATACCAATATTCACAAATATACAGGCAGCACTAATAACACCACTTACTGATACAATGTCTAATCAAACCGTATCAGCATCAGCAACAAATAATTTCTCTTTCAATGCTATATCAGGAGTTCCTGCATCTGGAACAATGACTATAACTTTTCCGTCTGGATTTACTAATGTATCTATAACTAATGCAACATCTTCAATGTCTGGGGTGACATTTGCTGTATCTGGAAATGTGATAACAGTAACAAATGGGACAACAGCTATATCTGCAGGAACTATAATTACAATATCTAATATAGTAGCTACAAACCCAAGTAGTGTGTCATCAACAACAACACAGTACATAATAACAATATCTGATTCCGGAGGAGATCAAGCATCAGTAGGTGTGGTGATAACAGCATCATCAACATATGGATCAGGGCCTTCTGGAGATATCTACGAGCAGGCTATAACTATAAATAGTACTAACACGAATACATTAACAAATTACCAAGTACAAGTAACTTTAAATACATCTGCACTTATTACTGCAGGTCAAATGCAAGCAGATTGTGCGGATATTAGATTTACAGATTCATCAGGAAATTTATTACCTTACTGGATCGAATCAGGATGTAACACCACAACTACACAAATATGGGTAAATGTACCTTCAATTGCAGCATCAACAAACACAACAATTTATTTATATTATGGATCCACTTCTGCAGCGCCAGAAAGCAATGGTCATACTACATTCAATTACTTTGATCAAGGCAATCAAATTAATAATTGGACTACTACAGGGTCTGCTGGGCAAAATACATCTATAGGAGATCCAGCACCATCATACTATGCAAATTCCTCAAATGGTGATTATATGTATAAAAATATAGGATTAACCCCTGGAGAAGTTATTACATTTAATGGTGATACATCTGCACTAGGAGATTTTTACTTTCTTACAAATTCATCTGGTGCAGGACAAATGTATAGATTTGGAACAGGATCTGGTTGGTTTGGTTTTGCAACAACAAATTCTTGGACTTCTTGGACAGCACCTTCAGGTACCAGTCCTATTAGTGCAAATACCTGGTATAAATTCCAGATAATAGTGACATCCTCAACCTCTGCATCACTGTATTATAAATCTACCGCGGGAGATTCACCATCAATTAATGGGACATTGGTTGGAACATATACTATAACTGACAATGGAAACTATGTAGGCCTTATAGGAGATGCTGCTTCATCCAGTGATATCACCTACTGGGACAATATAATTGTCCGACAATACTCATCACCTGAGCCTACAACAACAATATCCACTTCAGTTACTAATCTTACAAATAATCAACTACAACTAGAAGTAGGGGTAAACCCTTTTATTACATTTGCTATAAACTCTAACTCACTTAATATAGGTACTTTATCTCCAACAGCAGTGTCATCAGCCTCAAATGTACTAACTTTGTCATCAAATGCATCAAATGGATCTAATATATCTGTTTTAGATGCCAATGCTGGATTATACAATACTGCAGATAGTCACAAAATTATATCCTCTACTACAACTTTAGCATCGGGATCTGAAGGGTATGGTATAAACGCAGCTACTACATATTCAGGTTTGAATATTCAATATCCGTATAATGGTACAGGAAATAGTGTTGGAGCACTATCCACCTCCTCGTCAACATTATGCTCAAATACAACAACAGTAAATAATGCGGGTATAACAGTAGACTATCTTGCATCAATATCAAATATAACACCATCAGGTCCATATGCTGATACTGTTACTTTCATCGCAACAGGAAACTTCTAGAATTTCTCTTTATTTTTTTCAATTATACTAAAGGATAATTCTGCACATTTTATCCTTGATATTGATAAATCTATCATCAATTCTTCTTTAACGTCATTAAAAAAATCCTTATTAACATCAGTAATTCTTTTACCCTTTATTTTCTCTGTAAGGATAGAAGTGGATGCCTTTGATATAATACAACCTTCACACTCAAATGATATGTCTACTATTTGATCCCTATCTTTTTTTATATATAAAGTTATCCTATCTCCGCAAACTGGGTTATCACCAGAAAGTTTTAGATCATAATCCTTAATCTCCCCATAATTTTTAGGATTTTTATATAAATCCATTAAGTATGCTCTTATCATTTGATTATCCATATATTATTTATAATAATCTATAATTTTAGATAGTGATTTTACAAAGGCATCAACATCTGATTTATCGTTATATATATATAAGCTTGCACGTGATAGAGCTTGCACATTAAATTTTCTCATCAATATCTGTGCACAATGATGTCCAGCTCTAATAGCTATATTATCTTCATCTAAAAATGTGGCAATATCATGAGGGTGTATCCCTGGAATATTGAATGATATAATTCCGGTGTCTTTAGAGTTTCCGTATATTTCTACTCCTTGAAGTTTTGACAACTGATAATGAGCATACAAAGATAAATCTTTAATATATTTATGAATGTTCTCCACTCCTAAATCATTTATATATTCTATGGATTTCCTAAATGCTATAACATCAACAAAATTTGGAGTACCAGCTTCAAATTTATATGGAGCTTCTTTAAAAGTACATGAATCTTTAGAAACGGACAGTATCATTTCCCCTCCTCCATATAGAGGTTCCATTTTATCAAGCAGTTCTTTCTTACCATATAATATCCCAACACCTGTAGGTCCCATCATCTTATGAGCAGAGAAACAGTAAAAATCACAATCTATATTTTTTACATCTACTTTAATATGACCTGCTGCTTGAGCACCATCTATGATTACATATGAGCCTTGAGATTTTGCCATTTTTGTAATTTTATTTACATCATTGATAACTCCAAGTACGTTAGATACATGGACTATAGACACAATTTTAGGTTTCTTTTCTGCAATTAAATCAAGATTTGTGAAATTACCAGCCTTATCTACCCCAAGATATAATATATTAAAACCTATCTCCTTTTGTAATATTTGCCATGGGACAATATTTGAGTGGTGTTCCATTTCAGATAAAAGTACATTATCCCCTTTTCTAAGGTGTGATTTTGCAAAAGAATATATCACCATATTCAGACTTTCTGTTGTATTTTTTGTAAATATAATCTCAGATGGATCTGCATTTATAAAAGTAGCTACATCCTCTCTTGTTTTCTCATACATCGAAGTTGCCTCTTCAGATATTCTATATAACCCCCGAAATACATTAGCATTGTAATTCTCATATACTTTTTTTATCTCATTTATAACAATTTGAGGTTTTTGAGTAGTTGCAGAAAAGAAACCTAAAATTGTGTCTA
>JAJZKG010000023.1 GCA_021809565.1 bacterium
GGCAACAATAGAATCATATTGCAAATTATGTGACTAAAATCTCAATATACCTTTTTAAATTTCCGTCTTTATTCGCATTAAGTAGAAATATAAATAATATTGATGAATTGAAAATAACAGATGAGAATAATAAAAAAAATATCACAATCCAAATAGAAAAGCAAGATGTTGAACGTGCATACGAAAAAATATTAAGGCATATTGAGAACTTTAAAAAGGTTCTTGCTAAATGGAATTTAGATAAAAACAAGAAATCTGTCCCAGTTATGGATTTTACAGGTATATATGATTCTATTGTTGCCAATATACAGAACTCTAAAGGACAAATGATGAGAAGGGATAATATTGCAGTAGCTATTGGAATGCTTAATAATAATTCACCAACTCAAGAAGGTCATTTAAAATTACAACAAAAAGACATAAATATTTTTAATGAGGCTGAATCTTTAGGCAAAATAAGGAAATTAACAAACGATGAATTAAAACAAATACCTACAGAATTATTTCAAAAAATTGATGTTTCTATATTGGATAAAAACAAAGAACGACTAAAAAATCCTCCAACTATATATGTTTTGCCAGATTTTAATGTAGAGAAATTTATAAAAACAATGAGTGATAGCTATAAAGAAATAGTCATGAAAAAATAGCCTGTTTTAATCCGTTTAATCCGTTTTTTTTAAAAAATAAACGGATTAAACACCGTCGTCAAATGTTATAAAAAATGGTAATCTTTTAATCTTTTTTATAAATAAAACGGATTAAAATTAATATTAATCCGTTTATTTGGGTTAAGAGGATTAAACGGATTAGGTTTTTAACCAGTTTGACGAGGGTTTAATCCGTTTTAAAATCCAAAAAAGAGGATTAAACGGATTAAACGAATGACGTCGGTATGAAGATATAAAAACAATAAAAAATAGGCTCTGTTAGGTATTAATTAGAGTATAGGGGATATATCGCCTATAAAGTTAATTAGAGAATTCAATTATAATTTGTATTCTTTTGAAATACAAATGATGAGGAGAAATGTTCTGACTGTAATAATCGCATATTAGCGTAAGCACATAATATATTGAAGTGATAAAATGGAATTTGACAACCACAACGGTGAAATGTATAGAGGAATACCATACCTTGAAGAAATTTCAGGACTTGTATATACTGATTCTAAAAACAACAAGGTATTTGATTATAGTAGAAGGATAAAACCAGAAGAATTAAACAAAACATGGATTCAAATAGCTGGAAAAGCATATGTTCGTTCATTTGATAAAAGCAAGGCATTAGTTTATTGCATTGCTTTTAGTGTGTATAATGAAGATAAAACAAAAATAATAATAAAAAGAGGACATCTTTATAACACTAATTTACTTGACCCTATTCAACAATATCCTAAGAAGACACTTTTTTATCTTGAATTAAAACCCACTAAATGGTCATTGTTTCCTATTAAAACTACTAATATTGGAGATAAAAAACCACGTCCTTTTAGAAAAATATACGATGAAGTAAATGAAATGATGAATGAAGAGCCTGCTACAATTAATACAGATAAAGAAAAGGAAGATACGGAATACTATAAAGAAAGGGCTGAGGCAGGTGTATAATAACACTATTATGAATTTAGCTCAATGATTTTTGTAATATAGTTTTAGGAAATTACTTTTGTAAGATTGACAGCTTGTGAGATTTTTATACTCATAGTTGATATCGTGCAAATAGTAAGGCTTTCGGAAATAGAAAATAAAAAAATAAGAATTATAAGAATTGTTAAAGATGTAGAAATATTTGGTAGTATATCTGACCTCTATATCTTCATAGAAAATGGAGTTGAGAAGGGATTTTATAGCAATTATCTCAAGCACTATCACTTTGACCTCATTGATGAAGACATCAGACTAACAAAAACTAAAACGAAAAAAGGTTTTACTGCTTATATGTTAGCACAGGTTGGAAATTTTCACATAAATAGTTTGGATGAATATCATGGAAAATAAATCAGCTTCTTTTAATAAGGTGAAATATTGAAAACTAAAAAATTATTCTTTTATACCTATTTACATTTGGTTAGTGTAGGCATTTATTTAGGAGTAGTATTTACTATTTCATACTTTATTTTTCCATTTATTAACGCAAATATAATATATTCAACAATATTGTTTGTTTCTTTACTTGCTTTGTGTGATTATGCAAACCATAAATATTCAATGAGTATTCCAAGATTTATAAGGGATATAATCACTTCATACATTACTTTGTTTTTAATGTTTAATTATTTGAATTTCTCTATTAATACCTCGGTTAGTGTTGCTTTCATTGAAATTGTAGCTATATTGCCATTAGTGGTTTTGCCTACTGAAATTTTATTTAAAAAATTAAAGGTGAAGTGAATGGAAATTAAACGTGATGATTTATTATTAATGTTTTCCTCTATGATAGCATTATTTTTTGTTTATGAAATAGTATTTGTAAATAACATTCCAGGATATGCTGTTGTTTATCTTGCATTATATGCCTTTATTGTTTCTGTAATAGTATTAGCAAGAGTATTTAAGAAAAATGGTGTATTTGATTATAGAATCTTTGGTAAAATATCATTATTTGAAATTCAAATATTGATAATTTCTTGTGGTTTTTTTATAATATTTCTATTTTTTTATAGAAGTATTCCAACCACTTATTCATTAATACCTTTAAGTATTTCAGATGCATATGGCAATAATATTATTTTAATATCCTTTGTTGCAGTATTACTTGCTCCTATATTTGAAGAACTTGCATTTAGAGGAACATTATCTCCTACACTTATGCGTATATTCAAAAGTGGGGTGGCTGTTAGTTTAGTGTTTTTAACATTCGGAATAATATTATTAGTTCAAGGACAAATATTACTTAGTATTGTGTTATTTGCTATATCTATGCTATTTTTCTTTTTCAAAAAAATATCAAAGTTCATATTTGATGACCAATTACACTTTACATTAATGGTTGCTTTTTCAAGTGCATTTATTTTTGCTATGTTTCACGTATATGCATATGGTAATGTATTCAATGTTGATGCGGCATTAACAGGAGCATTTGTTTTCGGAATTATTGCTGAACTCATTGATGAACTTTTTGGTTCTACAATACCAAGTATCTTTCTGCATGTGACTTATAATGCTGTGACTGTTTCAGTATTATTCAACTCATCATATGTTCCGTTTATTTTTGTTGCTGTTGTGTTTTTTGTAGTATATGTTTGTTTTAAACAAGGAGTTATAGACACATTGTTTGGTGTTCAAAGACGTGGTATTTTAATAGGTAGATAATATGGTAAAAATAAAATTAAAGTGTGGATGTATTGTTTCTGATAGTTTATTCATCTTAGGTAAAAGATGTAAAATGAATAACTGCATTGAATGTAGCACGTTAGTATTTCTGCATCCTTTTGGAAATAAAAGGTTAAGTGAGGTTTTGAAATGAATACAGCAAATATTAGTGTAATTGCAAATAAAATAATTTCAAATATAGTTATTACTATATCAGAAATTTATTATCTGATGTTATTGATAATAGCTATAATGATAGTGTAAGTAATAAGCAAAAAAATTATATGATAGTAAATTGAGCCATATTATGGTAAAATAAAATAGTGAATATCCTTCTTTCATTACCTCTACCATTTTCATCCAACACTATTGAATCCCTATGCATAGGGTGATTTTATAAACATAGTATGGCTCTTTACAAATTTCACAGATTAAAAATGAACTTTAGATATTAAATGTGATAAATATGACCGAAAAAAATTATACGAAAGTGTTTGAGTGCGACCCAAAGTATGTAAATGAATTATTTAAATTAGCAAAAAATTCAGGAATACCAGTAGATGCAATATGGAAACATCCATTTTCTAATAAAATTGAATGTAGGAATGAATATGCTTCTAAAATTTCTAATTTATTAGAAAAAGCGTCAAAAAGAATTGAATTAGGAAAAAATAAAGAAAAACAACTTGAAAATTATTCTAAAAATAATGACAATTCCGACGATGAATCAGATGAAGAGAATGATGAATCTGGTGAATAATGATTTTGGTGAATAATGATTTTGGTGAATAATAATGAATAAAATTAAACTATTGAGTTTAATAATGGTATTATTATTTATTAATAACATAAATGCCACGAAAACTTTAAATATAATAGGACTGCCTCCTGGAACTTTTATTACTCTTTTATTTAATAATGATAGTTATCAGCCACATAATTTTTCTATAACAAGCTGGAATACTTCATTAACATTAAATTCTCTAATTACAAATTATCAATATTATGGTAATGATGAAGGCATAGTTTCAGGTTCTCAAATAATTTATCATGGCACAACATATACTCCTAACCTTTCTGGTAAATGTGTTTATAATCAAATAATTAATACCAATAATTCATCATCCTGTCTTTCTTTTTATTCTTATTTTAATATGTCAAATTGGAATACTCAACAGGCAAATGAGTTAGAACAAGCAGGAGTTCCTACAAATTCTCCTATTATAATAGCATTAGTAAAAAATATTACAATTAATACAATATATAATGGTAGCAAATCTGCTGGCACAATTAATCATTTTGCTACTTATAGTAATTCTATAAATGGAGCGAATATAAACTTTATTAATCAGACAATTCAACCATATCCAGATATAGCTTGTATCAATATTAATTTAGCTTCAACACCATTTTGTGCTAATGCAACTACACCTGATATTATTCATGTTCCTATAATAAATGGGCATTATGGTATAAATGGAGGAACTACATATCCTTTAATAATAAAGTTTAAAGCAAAACTCTTTGGTTCTCAGACATCCCCATTTAATTATTCAGTAAAGGACATAACCACAAATTCAATGCTAACACCATTAACCACAATCACCACAAATAGCTTAAATGCAACTCAAACATTTAATATACCTGTTCAGGATAGTGTAGAGATAACAGCAGGTAATGGTGGAAATGCTAATTACTCAAAACAATATATTGACCCATTAACTTTACCAACAAACATATTAGAGTATTTACCAATAACCTTTACAAATTATCAATCAACAGCAGTATCAGCTAATACACCACTTGCAATAGGAACAACAACAGCAGGAAATATTATTGGATTTAATGCAATAGCTTATCAGCAATATGAAACTTGTAATCTCAATAATGCAGAGTTCTTTTTAGCAAATGGAACTGTGCTTAATTCTTGGATGGAAGGAAATATATTAAATGAACAAACAGCAAATGCATCATGTTCATCTGATAATTCTGCTAATGCTTTAGTTAATTCAGCTAATGTTCTTTATTGGGTGAAAATTCCAACAAATACTTTTCTCCCAGCAGATACAGGCACAGCAACCACAAATACTCTATATCTTGGATGGGCAGGTAATGTAATATCTACAACTAATACATTACTAACAAACGGAGCAGGAGCAGGAGAAGCACCACAGTTAAGTTCAAGTTATGGGCAATTTGATAATGGAAATAATGTGTTTAGCTATTATACAAATTTCGCAGGAAATACATTACCAACTGGATGGGCAATATTTGGTTCAGGCGGAAGTGTAGTTGTTAATAATGGAATAACATTAACTCAATCTACTCTTGATTACAACGAAGGTCTATCTTATCAATCTACAACGATTAATCCTCAAAATACTATATTAGATTGGTTTGGTTATTCATATGAAGCAGGAGGAGCAACTTATGCTTTATTTGAAGCTAATACTGTATCAGACGCAAATCCGTTTATAAGTTCATATCGTATAGGTTCACAACTTCCTGCTGGATATTATGTATTAACTACTAATGCATCTTCCAGCATTTCTGTAAATCTTACCAAATCAGGAAGTAATACAAATAACCAGATATTTAGTTTATGGGCGTCAAACTCTGCTGTATTTGGGTCTTATAAGTATGAAACTCCAATATCAGATTCAAATGGATTTATTGCACAAAATGCAGTATATACTGGAATTGAAGCATATAGTAGTCCAACGAATAGTATTTATGCCCAATATATTCGCACAAGAACTACTCCTCCCAACAGTGTTTATCCTACAACTACCTTTAGTTCAGTCATATATCCTTTAATAGCTAATGCAATAACTCCTGTTAATTCTATAATAGATAACGGACAGAGCATAACTCTAACCGCAAATCCAAGTGGAGGAACTACACCTTATAGCTACCAATGGTATAGTGGAAGTTTATTAACCTGCTCATCAGATACAGCAATAAGCGGAGCTACATCATCTACTTATTCTGCAAATCCAACAGCAAATACATATTATTGTTATAAAGTTATTGATAGTGAAATAACACCAGCATCTGCAACATCTGGAACTGATTTAATAACTGTAAATCCTACTTTATCAATTCCTTCAATTACTGCTACAAATTCAATATTGGATTCAGGACAATCAACTACACTTAATTCAATTTGGTCAGGAGGAACACCAGATTATACTGCTAAATTATACTCTTCAACAACTTCAACTTGTAATACAGGTTCAACTTTAATTCAAACATTGTCATCTTTAACAAGTGGAAGTGCAACATTTAATAGTTTGTCACCAATTTCAACAACATACTACTGTATATTCGTAAAAGACAACGCAACAACCCCAGAAACAACTAACTCAATTAATAGTAAAGTCATAGTGAATCCTGCACTAACAAATACATGGACTGCTACAAATAATATAATTGATAGTGAAGAAACACAAACATTAATAGCAAATACAGAAAATACAGGAACTTCTCCATATACATATAACTTTTTAGTTTATAATGCCATTGGAAACTTAGTATATAATAAATTATATTCTGATATAAATTCATCTGTTAATAGTATTTCTTTTATACAAAATAATACTTGGCAAACAGGAATATTTACTGCAAATATAGTTATTACAGATTCAGCTTCTTACCCTAATACAAATACTAATAGTTTAACTTTTACTGTTTATAATGCTTTACAATTAACAAACAATAATTCAATTACACCAGTTTCATGTTTAAGTTGTGGAAATGTAAAATTAATAGCAAACTGGCAAGGAGGAAAATCTCCTTATACAGTAAAATGGTATTCAGGAGGCAGTCCGCTGTGCAATTCAGATAAAATATTGGTAGCTACTGATAAAAATTTGCTTACATCCAATGATATAATCACAGTAAATCCTGTTGTTCAAACATATTACTGTGCAAATATATCAGATTCTGCTTCAAGTATAGCTGAAATCAATACAACAACATCAAATATAAATCCGAATGGTGGAGGTATAAATAGTGGAATATCAACTTTTAATTTGCATTTATATAATACAACAAAAATTAATATCACTTCTCCTTTAATGACAGCAATACAAACTCCATACAATAATACAATATTTTATTATTTTGAAGTATTTTATAGTTCAAATTTTAATGCTTTTAAACATACCATACCATTATGGTTATTTTTTATAATATTTTTAATATCACTATCTATTTTTTCATTCATAATCAAAATTAACGGATTTAGTTTAAAGACTGCTCCTGAAATAAAATATTATGCAATTGTATGGAGTTTGTA
>JAJZKG010000002.1 GCA_021809565.1 bacterium
CAGCCATGAGGTAAGGCTAAATACTTTTTGTGACCGATAGTGAACAAGTACCGTGAGGGAAAGGTGAAAAGCTCCCTAAGCAAGGGAATGAAATAGTTTCTGAAATCATATACTTACAAACAGTTGGAGACCCATGTAGAGTTAATACCTTCTTTGTGCTTGCACGAGGATTGTATCTCTGCGGGTTGACAACGTGCCTATTGAAGAATGAGTCAGCGAGTTGTATCTAGTTGCAAGGTTAAGCTTTTTAATAAGTGGAGCCGTAGCGAAAGCGAGTCTGAATAGGGCGAATAGTAACTGGATGTGAACCCGAAACCAAGTGATCTATCCATGGTCAGAGTGAAGTATTGAGAAATCAATATGAAGGCTCGAACCAGTTAGAGTTGAAAATCTATTGGATGAACTGTGGATAGTGGTAATATGCTAATCGAACTTGGAAATAGCTGGTTCTCCTCGAAATAGCTTTAGGGCTAGCCTGAAAATTTAAGCGACGGAGGTAGAGCACTGATTGATTTTTGGGGGTCTTTTGACTTACCATAATCTGTCAAACTCCGAATGCCGTTGTGAATATTTTTGGAGTCAGACTATGGGGGCTAAGCTCCATCAGTCTAAAGGGAAACAGCCCAGACCGTCAATTAAGGTCCCTAATTTAAGCTTAGTGGAAAAGGAAGTGAAGTTCCTCTGACATCCAGGATGTTGGCTCAGAAGCAGCCATCATTTAAAAAGTGCGTAATAGCTTACTGGCAAAGGAACTTTGCGCCGACAATTTAACGGGGCTTAAGCTTAAAACCGACATTACGGTTGATATTAATTTATTAATATCAAGGTAGAGGAGTGTTCTATGCGCAGTGAAGCTAGACTGTAAGGACTAGTGGAGGGCATAGAAGTAAGAATGCTGACATGAGTAGCGAAATGCTAACAAGAAATTAGCACACCGAATATCTAAGGTTTCCACGGCGCTGTTAATCAGCCGGGGGTTAGTCGGTCCTAAGCCGAGGACGAAAGTCGTAGGTGATGGATAACAGGTTGATATTCCTGTACTAGTATTAATTCGTTAATAACAATGGGAGAACTAAGAGGGAGATGTTGAGAAGTCTATGGATATGATTTTCAAAGTAGTAAGTCAGTCTTGCCAGGTAAATCCAGCAAGATGTTTATACGAGCTGCGACGTAAGTGAATTCTTCGGATGAAGCTTATCAACTATTCCTTTTACTGGAAAAGTCTCTAGTGAGAATTAATATTAACCGTACCGCAAACCGCCACAGGTGGATGAGTAGAGAATACTAAGGTGATCGAGATAACCTTTGTTAAGGAATTCGGCAAATTACTGCTGTAACTTCGGAAGAAAGCAGCTCTCCTATTTATAGGAGAGACATAAAATAGGCCAGATCGACTGTTTATTAAAAACACAGATCCCTGCTAACTCGTAAGAGGATGTATAGGGGTTGACGCCTGCCCAATGCCAGCAGATTAAGGAAGTGGGTTAGCTATGCTTGCATAGCAAAGCTCGTAACTGAAGTCCTGGTCAATGGCGGCTGTAACTATAACGGTCCTAAGGTAGCGAAATTCCTTGCCACTTAATGAGTGGCCCGCATGAAAGGCGTAACGAATCTGGTACTGTCTTGACAGAGGACTCGGCGAAATTGAAATGGCTGTGAAGATGCGGCCTACCCACACAAGGACAAATAGACCCCGTGGAGCTTTACTGAAACTTGGCATTGTATTGATACAATATGTGTAGAGAATAGGTGGGAGACTATGAGACTAAGGCGCTAGCTTTAGTGGAGTCACCAGTGTAATACCACCCATTTATTGTTTTAATTCTTATCATTTCCGTTATCCGGATGTGAGACAGTGTCTGGTGGTCAGTTTGACTGGGACGGTCACTTTCTAAAAAGTAACGAAAGTGTTCAAAGGTTCCCTCAGTTCCTATAGAAATGGAACTTATGAGTATATTGGCATAAGGGAGCTTTACTGTGAGACCTACAAGTCGAGCAGTTGCGAAAGCAGGACAAAATGATCCTCTGATTGCTTATGGTAGCGTCAGAGCTTAACGGATAAAAGCTACCCCGGGGATAACAGGCTGGTCCTTACCCGATAGTTCCTATTGACGGTAGGGTTCGGCACCTCGATGTCGGCTCGTCACATCCTGGGGCTGTAGTAGGTCCCAAGGGTTGGAATGTTCGTCCATTAAAGTGGCACGCGAGCTGGGTTTAAACCGGCGTGAGCCAGGTTTGTCTCTATCCTGTGTGGGCGTTGGATTTTTGAGAGAGTTTGCTCCTAGTACGAGAGGACCGGAGTGAGGTAACCTCTAGTGTATCAGTTGTTCTACCAAGAGCACCGCTGAGTAGCTACGTTATTTTTGGATAAATGCTGAAAGCATATAAGCATGAAGCCATTCTCAAGATTAGAAATCCTTATAGACTCCTTGTAGAACACAAGGTTATTAATATCTGTTGGTATTTTTAGAGCAATCTAGATTTATCTTAGATATTATTGATAGGCTCTAGGTGTAAGTGCAGTGATGTATTTAGCCGAGGAGTACTAATAAGTCGAAGTCTTACTGTGTATGTAAAATTCGATTAAAGATCCACTATATTCTATTCACTTTTAAAAGAGCATTGATATCTGATATAATATTGTTACCTCTTGGTGATTGAAGCGAAGCGGAACTACCTCTTCCCATACCGAACAGAGTCGTAAAACGCTTCAGCTCCGAAAATACTGTAAGGGAAGATAGGTCATTGCCAAGAGTTTTTTTGTATATGAAAAAAGAAGAATCTGTAAAAACAAAGTCAAAAGTATCTGTAAAAACTGACAGCTTTAGGAAGCTTTTAGAAACTAATCCAGTTGTAATAAAACCTTTAAAAAGAGGGGATATTATTGATGGGTCTATAGTGAAAATAGTTGGAGGTACTGTATTTCTAGATATTAATTATAAGGCTGAAGGTATCATATCTGGTATAGAGCTTAAATCTCCAGGTTTATCTACAAAAAATTTAGCTGAAGGTTCAGTGCTTACAGTATATGTTTTAAATCCAGAAAATGAAAATGGGCAAGCAGAACTTTCACTAAGAAGAACTGAGGATATTAGAAAATGGAGAAAGTTGTCAGATGCTTGGAAAAATAACGAGGTAATTGAAGTGAGTGTTGTTGATTATAATTCCGGAGGAGTGTTAGTAGACATAGATGGTTCATTATCAGGATTTGTTCCAATATCCCAATTAGACTTCTTGAGAGTATATGATGACTCAGGAACACAAGATGTTTCTACAAAATTAAATTCTTTAATAGGTTCTAAACTTAATGTTAAAGTTATAGAGCTTGATAAACCAAAAGATAGAATAATATTATCTGAGAAGTTAGTGCTATCAAATGAAGATGTTAAATTAAGGAATGAGACAGTTAAAAATGTTAAAGTTAATGATGTTCTGGAAGGAGTTGTTACTGGAGTGACTCCATATGGATTATTTGTTACAGCACAAGGACTTGAAGGGTTAGTTCATCTTTCTGAAATATCTTGGGATAAAGTGTCTGATCCTAATGATTTTTATAAAGTTGGAGACGTAGTAAAAGTACAAATGATAGGTATGGGAGATGATGGAAAAAGAGTGGCTTATTCAATTAAGAGACTACAGAAAGATACATGGGATAGTATAATTTCTCAATATAAAGTTGGACAAGTTGTTAAAGGTACCGTACAAAAAATAGTTGACTATGGAGTATTTGTTCGTATAGCAGATGGTGTTAATGGACTTATCCATATTTCTGAATTGTCTGATGATCAAGTATCTGATCCTTCAGAAGTAGTGAAAATTGGAGATAATATTGACCTTAAAGTTCTTTCAATTTCTCCTGTTGAGAGACACTTGGGATTGAGTTTAAAAAAAGCTAAATCCAAATCAAAAAAATAAAATTCTTCAGATTCAAATCATTTTCTATATAAAATTCCAATATGTTATAATATGCATATGAATGAACAAGATAATAGTCTAACAAAATTATCCAATAATGCTATTAAGGCTATAAAGTTAGCGTATGAATATGCACTAAATGTTAATGCTAAAGAATTAGATATAAAGTATTTATTTCTTGCTATCATAAATAATAAAGAGAATATAGTTTCGAAAGCTATGGAGAATATCAACTTTAATTCTTCTATATCTTTTGAGAATATAGATGATATCCCTTTTTCAGGTAGAAAAACAAAAAAAAGGAATAATATTGATTTATCAGATGATTTTAGAGAGGTTATCACAGGAGCATACTATTTAGCAAAAAAATTTAATCATGTTTATGTTGGCACAGAGCATTTATTTTTATCTATTATGAGGCAAGAAGATAATTATTTTGTTAAGGAATTGAAAAAATATGGAATAGACTATGAATCTGCATATAATATTATTTTTAGTTATGGTAATTATCCTCCAGGTGTTTTTTTTCAAAAAGATAATGAAAGTAATTCTTTAATCCCCATAGAAAATCAAAGGGCTGTTATTAATACAATAGCTACTAATTTAAATAAAGCTGTGCAGGAAAAAGGAGGTGCAGAAATAGTGGGGAGAGGTGAGGAAATTGATAGAATAATTCACATATTGTCAAGGAAAAATAAAAATAACCCTATTTTGATTGGTGAAGCAGGAGTAGGGAAAACATTTCTAGTAGAAGCTTTAGCTTCAAGAATTGTTAACAATAAAGTGCCAGATAACCTTAAGAATTTTGAGATATGGAGTTTAGATATATCAAAATTAATGATGTCTACAGAAATGAGGGGAGAGTTAGAAGGTAAAATCAATATGGTTATGGATGAAGTGAAATCAAGGAAAAATATTATAATTTTTATTGATGAAATACATATGATTTTTAATTCTAGTGGAAATGCTTCTAACAATGATATAGCCAATATATTAAAACCTCATTTAACAAGTGAATACCTAAGATGTATTGGTGCAACAACATTATATGAATATCAGAGATATTTTGAGGGTGATGCAGCACTGAACAGAAGATTTTTGCCTGTAAAAGTTAAAGAGTTATCTATGGATGATTCTGTTAAAGTGTTATCTGGTATCAAGAAAGATATTGAGAGTTTTCATAATATTAGAATAAATAAAGATGCTATACCAACATCAGTATATCTTTCTGATAGGTTTATAGTAGATAGATTTTTGCCTGACAAGGCTATAGATTTACTGGAAGAAGCTGCTACTGCTAAAAATTTAGAAGATAATAGGTATTCTAAGAAGATTTCTAATATCAGCGACAATATTAAAGCTATTCAAGAAAAAAAAGAGAAATATCTAGAGGAGCAAAAGTATCTTCAATCTATGTATTTAAGAGAAAAGGAAAGAATATTAAATCAAGAGATGGTTAATATAAAGAATAATGATCTTTTTTATGGAAGAGAGGTAATGCCTGAAGATATAGTAAAGGTGGTTTCGAAATGGACAGATATCCCAGTCTATAATATATCTAATAGTAATCTTTCACAGATGAAGTCTATAAATAGAGAAATAAGAAAGGAGATTATAGGTCAAGATAATGCAGTTATCAGGGTAGTAGATATATTAAAAAGTGCGAGAGCAGGATTTAGGGATGAAAAAAGACCACTAGGTATATTTCTATTTTTGGGTCCTACCGGTGTTGGTAAAACAGAATTAGCAAAGCAAGTGGCGATTAAATATATGGGAAGTTCTAAATCACTTATACAGCTAGATATGTCAGAGTATATGGAGGCTCATAGTGTGTCAAAGTTTATCGGTTCTCCTCCTGGGTATGTTGGTTATCAAGAGGGAGGAAGGCTTACTGAATCTGTAAAGAACAAACCTTATTCAGTAGTACTATTTGATGAGATTGAAAAAGCCCATCCTGATGTTTTAAATATATTACTTCAGGTTATGGAAGAAGGACATTTAACTGATAGTAGGGGTCGTTTTGTAAATTTCAAAAATACTATTATAATACTTACATCGAATATTGGATCTGATTTAATTGAGAATAGTAATATTCTTGGATTTGATGTAGATATAGATATTGAAGAAGAGATGGCTGTTATTGATGAATATGAAAAAATGGAGTCTCAAGCATTAATGAAATTGAAGGAATATTTGTTGCCTGAGTTCCTAAATAGAATAGATGACGTTATTATATTTAGGTCATTAAGTAAAAAGGATGCTTTAAAAATAGTTAGAAAGTTGGCTTATGAGTCTAAAAATAAGTTGGCAAAAATGAATATAGATATAGAGTATTCAGAAAATTTCTTGAAATACATTGCAGAAAAGGGTTTTAGTGAAGAATTTGGTGTAAGACAATTAAAAAGGATATTTAACAAGCATACGGAAACAACTCTGGCTAGCTATTTTATGGACACTAATGTAAATAATGAGAATCAATTCCAAAATAAACAACTAATCATGGATTATGATTCAAACAGCAAAGTTGTATTAATAAATAACAAATAAACAACTTATCCACATAAAATTTTACCCAAATAACTTATCCACATTTTAACATAAATGTTGTTTTTATAATATATTTCCGTACCGTATTCCCATTTTTAGATTATAGGCTTGACAAAAAAAAGATTATGGGATACAATAATCTTGTTCTTTAAAATTAGTTTTAATAATAAATGTACTTCCCTGGGTCTGGTTAGTAAAAGAAGCTTTGCTGGTCCCATGGAAGTACATTTATTATTGGGATCGGTGGGGGGCAGTACCGATCCCTTTTTTTGTCCTAACTGTTTTTCATATTTTAAATTTCAATTTGACTTGCAATCATAATTACTCTATAATCTTAGATACTCAAAAGAGGTCAAAGACAATAGGATTTATTCAGATATTCTGATTAAATTAAAAAATCTCCTATTTAGACTTTTACAAGGTTTATTCGTCTTATTGGCTTCCTTTTGGAAGCTTTTTTAATATTTATAATTTTTTTATTAATATGGCAATAAGGAAAGACAAGAAAAAGATAATAATAGATAACTATATTAATTATATAGATTCTAGTGAGTCATTATTTTTTATAAATACTCAAGGTTTAGATATAAAGACAATTAGAGTTCTAAAAGAAGAATTAAGTGCAAATAATGCAAAATATATACTTATAAAAAACACATTATTTAGGAAAGCCTTAAAAGATTCTACTCGGTATATAGAAGCTATTGATAAAGAACTGTTTGGATATAATGCTTTAGTGTTTTCTGAATCTGATTCAAATGTTGTTGCAAAAAAAATATTGGATTTTGGTTCTAAAAATGATGTTGAAATCAAATTTGGTAGCCTTTATGGATCTTTCCTTTCCAAGGATCATGTAGTCAAGCTAAGTAAAGTTCCTTCAAAAGAACAGAGTATTGTTAATATGATATATATTATTAATGGAGGTCTTCAAAGATTACATTTTGTTTTAAACTATAACATTCAAGTGCTTATAAATACTATTAATATTGTAAAAGAATCAAAGGAGGTGAAATAATCATATGGATGATAAAAAAATGAATTCTATTGTAGAAAGTATAGAAAAAATGAATGTATTGGAAGTTTCTCAGTTGGTAAAGATTTTAGAGGAGAAATTTGGAGTACAAGCATCAGGTGTTATGCCTATGGGTAATATGATGCCAGCTAATCAGGCTACAGAATCTAATACTGAAGGTGAAAAAGAAGAAAAAACTTCTTTTGATCTTGTGTTACAGTCAACCGGAGATAAAAAGATCGAAGTTATTAAAGCTTTAAGGGTTATTAGTCCTGAACTTGGTCTAACTGAAGCAAAAGCTATTGCTGAGTCAGCACCTAAGACTATTAAGGAATCTATATCCAAAGAAGATGCTGATGAGATGAAAAAGTCTCTTGAGGCTGCTGGAGCAACTGTTGAACTTAAATAAAATAATATTTTAATTTAATCTAGACAAATACTAAGGGAGGGGTAAACCCTCTCCTTTTAGTTATTATTGAGAATTGATTTTTTTGTAGCCTTTTCCAATATTGCCAGAAATGTTCCCATTACTATCCAATTAAAGAATAGGTCAAAATAAGAATGGAACAAATTAGCTATGAGTAGTGCCAACAATCCAGATATAAATGCACTTACTATAATAAAATCAATGTCTCTTTTGTTATTAATAATCACCTTCAATTTTTTCCAAAAAATACTGAAATAAACTACAAGGAAATATATATAACTTAAAAATCCCACAATACCTATCTCTGAAAGCCATAATGTAAATAGTGGAGGTGTATCTATGTTATTATAATAAAATGGTATAAATGGTTTTATGTATAATCCGAAATAGTATGTAAAAGTTCCTAATCCTGTTCCAAATATTGGGAATTTTTTAAATATACTAATGCTTGATTGCAAAAGTAATATATGAGTATCAAAAGAATATTTTTGTGCAGAGTATACATATGGGAAGACTATTATACTAGATACTACTACTATTATAAAATATATTGATAGAGTATACAAAATATATTTATTCCTGTAGGTTTTGTAATAGTATAGTAGTAATAGAAAGAATGCTATCGCTATACCTATAAATGAACTTTTAGAGAAAGTTGTTATGAAGAAGAAAAATATTACTAAAGATAGTAAATTTAATACTAGTAACCATTTTTTGGCTTTTAAACCTAAATTTTTGCGATTTAGAAAATACAGTATTAATAATATAGGAAGGAATATTGCAATAAAACCTGCGGTGGTATTGACATCATTAAATGTAGAATCTGGTCTTAAAATACTAAATTGACCTATATGTAATATAAATGTACTTGGATTTATAGTTGTTGAATGAAGTATATTATGTAGATTTAGGCTATCAACTTTGTAGAACAAATATCCTAAAAATTGTAATATACCATAGAAAGATACTAAAAAAGCAGTGATAAAAAAAGTTATTATTATAGTGAAAGTATTTTTATAATAGAGTGTATACATATAACATATTAAAAATAATAATATTGATAATACAATATAAATTGTTGATTTGAAGGACAAAAATTTATTTATAGAAAAAAAATCACTTATTAATATTGTTACTGGAATAGCTATTAATCCTATCTTTAAATATTTATTCATTGTTTTAGCATACTTAAATATATTATGATAATTAATCCATATTGACATTATAATTACTGGGAAAAACATAACTATTGGATCTAACGTAAATCCTATATAAGAATTAAACCTTTCAAGGGGCATAAGTAATATTAAAATTGGGACTAGTAACTTAGGGTAGTTTAAAGCTATGAATCCAATTATTAAATATGTAATTATTATACCTATAATGATCATATTAATTTGGGTTTCTTATATTTTTTGATAATATATCTATATATTTTATTGATTCGGCAGCTCCTTTTGCAGCAGTAAGCATTGGTTCATCTGATATATATGTTGGTATACCTATTGCTCTGGTTAAAAGTGTGTCTATATTCCTTAATAAAGCAGTTCCTCCACTTAATAATATACCCCTATCAATGATATCTGAAGACAACTCTGGGGGTGTTTTTTCTAAAACATATCTTGTTGATTGAATTATTAAATTGAGTGGATTTTTTATAGCCTCAACAATCCTATTAGTGTCTATGTTTATCGATCTTGGCATTCCAGTTATTGCATCTCTTCCTTTTACTTCTGCTTCTAAAGGTACTTTAAGTGGTAGAGCAGAACCTATATCAATTTTTATTTTTTCTGCCATCTGATCACCTATTACTAAACCTTCTTGTCTTTTTAAATGGTTGATTATAGCATCGTTGATTGAGTCACCACCAACTCTTATGGAATCAGAAACAACAATACCATTCAAGGAAATTACTGCTAGTTCAGCAGTACCACCCCCTATATTGATAACCATATTTCCAGAAGATGTTCCTATTGGTAAGTTAGCTCCTATTGCAGTTAATAATGCTTCTGGTACCAAATAAGCTTTCTTTATTCCAGAATTAATTATTGCTTCATAAATAGCCCTTTTTTCTACTGAGGTTAGTCCTGAAGATATATTGGCAACTACTTGTGATCCAAAGAAAATATTTGATTTTCCGACTTTAGAAAAGAAATATTTGATCATAGATTCAGATATTTTATAATTAGCTATAGCCCCAGAACGTATAGGTTTCTTAGAAATAATGCCTTCAGGTGTTTTTCCAAGCATTTCTTTTGCTTCAACTCCTACAGATAATATCGATTTATTATCTACTGATATTGCTACTACTGAGGGTTCATTAAGTAGAATCCCTTTGTTTGTAGATGATATTAAAGAATTTGAAGTCCCAAAGTCTAGTCCAAATTTATTATTACTAAACATAATGCTATCTGAATAAATAAAGTGTATTAATTGTGTTATAATTCTAACATACTTGTTATGTTATTTAAATATAATCATATTCACTAATAATGAAACAGAGAATTATACTATTACTATCTAAAATTTGGGGATTTATTGGCATATTATTGGTTATAATTATAGCTACGCTAATTATATTTTGGGCTAGGGGATATGAAATTAATTTTACCACTGGTAATGTTATTGACACGGGCATTTTGAGAATTAATAGTACTCCTACAAATGCTAAAATTTATTTAAATAATACATATGAAGGACTTTCTCCATTAATAATAAATTCTTTAATTCCTGGTACTTACAATGTAAAAGTTCAGACATCAAATTATTCTGTATGGAATGGACTAGTTTCTATTCAACCTCAACAAATTACCAACTTAAACTCATTTCTATTGCCTACAAATGTAAAACAAAGCATTGTTAATGTTCCTGGAACTATATATTATTCTACTTTTAGTAAGGATAGTAATATGTTATTTATAGTTTCTAAAAGAAAAAATAATAATTATGATTTATACTACATGAATTTAAATAACAGTACATTAAATTACCCATTAAAACCTGTTTTTATCACTAACTTATCAAACTATCTTAGCAGTGCTATATTGTCAATAAAAATAACATCTAATAGTAATTTTAGTGATTTAACTATAGATATGAATGGGACATATTATCTATATTCTATTTCCAATTCTACGATAACTCCTATGAGCACATTTTTGAGTTCTATGGCAATACAGAGTATAAAATGGGCTAATGATAGTACTTTAATATTAGAGAATAATAGTTTATTAGCTACTTTAGATATAAATACTGGGCAAATCATTGTTATTGCAGTAAATTCTGGTAACAATATGATACCATATGCTTTATATAATGGAGGTATAGTATACGCAACTCTGCAGACCATTAATAAAACATTATACTCATCTCTTATTTATACTGTTAATTTAGATGGTACAAATAAAATTCTTTTAACAAGTATTACTGGCAATCCAAATGCTCTTATAATAGATAATAATAATAAATTTTTAGGTGTTACAACTTCTACAGGAAATTATATATTCAATATAAAATCAAATAGGTTATCTCAGATAAATAATGCTGTTAAGATAATAAAATTCTCTCCCGACGGTAATTATTTATTATTAGAGAATAGTAAAACCCTTCAAGAGTATTACTTGGCAAATAAACATTACATTATTCTTAATAACAATTTAAAGGATTTATATAATATAATGTGGTACCCAATAGGTGGATATATATTTTATGAGGAAACAAATAAAAGTATCAATCAAGCTTCTTCCTTGGGTCATAAGTCAACTTTAGGAAATAATATAAGCGGTTATTCTCTTTTTTCTGAAACTGAAAGTTCTACTGTTACAAATACTATCGTTAAAAATACTAACGGTGTATACTATATATCAACTAACGGTAATTATTTAGTAGTTGAAACTCAGGTTAATAAACGCAATCTAATATATATTATAAATCTTATACAAAATACATCTATATTACCTTTTTCATTATAAATACATCCCTGATAGGATTCGAACCTACGACCTTCTCGTTAGGACCGAGACACTCTATCCAGCTGAGCTACAGGGATATAGTTTAGTCATTATACATAAAAATCATTATTTTTTAAAATGTTTTATTGATAATCAAATTATATTTTGATAGAATCAACATGGTATTTTTATTTACAAGTATTTAAATTATGACTAAATATGAACAGACACTAGTTTTAATAAAGCATGATGGTGTAGCTAGGGGATTAATTGGCGAGATAATAAGTAGATTTGAAAGAGTAGGTTTGAAAATTGTTGGTATGAAACTTGTTGTTCCTTCTATCGATGTTGCAACAAAACATTATCCATCTAGTGAAGAGTGGTTACTTGATGTTGGTAATAGAGTGATAGCAGAGTATACAGCCAATGGTGTTGATATCAATAAAGCATTTAATACATTAAATCCTAAAAAAATAGGTGAGGTAATTAAATCTTGGAATGTTGAGTATTTAACATTCGGTCCAGTTGTAGCTATTGTATTGGAAGGCCCTGGATCGGTTAAATTAGTTAGAAAAATGGTTGGTACTACAAATCCATCAGAATCTGCACCTGGAACGATTAGGGGTGATTATACTTGGGACAGTGGAGAAGTTTCTAACAAACACAATCGTCCATTTTATAATTTAATTCATGCTTCAAGCTCAGTAGTCGATGCAAAGATAGAGATAAATTTATGGTTTAGTAAATCAGAAATTGCAGAATATGAACTGAGTAAACATTCATCAATGGGTTGGAGTGGAAAGTTAAAAAAATAGTTTTATCAAATATACCCTGTCAACTGCTAACTAAAAACATAGATTTTTATCACTCAAGCTCCATTAATTGATAATTCATTAATTTTATACTATTAGAGATGGAATTAGATACTCTCTGTCAGAGTTGCTAAGAAGTCACTATTGTTTTTTGTCTTTTTTAGTCTATCTAATAATAGTTCATGATTTTCACCATTATTCTTTAGTGTATCTAACATTTTTCTTATTCTCCAAGATTGACTTAGAACTTCTGAGTCCAATAATTTCTCTTCATGTCTAGTTCCTGATTTAACTATATCTATTGCTGGATAAAGTCTTCTATCTGCTAGTCTTCTATCTAAATGTAATTCCATATTGCCAGTACCCTTAAATTCTTCAAAGACTAAGTCATCCATCCTGCTTCCAGTATCAATAAGTGCAGTAGCTATTATTGTTAGGCTACCAAATTCTTCTAAATTCCTTGCAGACCCAAAAAATCTTTTAGGTGGGTATAGAGCTACTGGGTCAAAACCTCCAGACAAAGTTCTTCCAGAAGGAGGTACTATTATGTTATAAGCTCTGGCAAGTCTTGTAAGACTATCCATTAGTATGACTACATCATTACCTTCTTCTACTAATCTTTTTGCTCTCCCAAGGGCTATTTCTGCAACTTTAATTTGATTTTCTGGTAGATCGTCAAAGTTAGAAGCATATACTTCTCCTTTCGTAGACTTACGTATGTCTGTAACTTCTTCAGGTCTCTCTCCTATCAATAAAATCATTAAGTGTATTTCTGGATGATTATGTGTTATTCCATCTGCTATATCTTTTAATAATGTTGTTTTTCCAGATTTTGGTGGGGATACAATCATACCTCTTTGCCCTTTACCAATTGGAGCTAAAAGATCTATAACTCTGTTAGAAATAGGGAATTGTCCTATTTCTAATTTTATTTGTTCTAATGGAAATATTGGTGTAAGTCTTTCAAAAGCTATTCTTTTTGCTGCATTATCAGGTTCTCTTGAATTTATTTTATCAATCTTCAGTAAACCAAGATATCTTTCATTTTCCTTAGGCAATCTAGCTTTCCCAACAACATAATCACCTTGTCTTAAATCAAATTTTTTTATTTGAGAACCAGATACATAAACATCATTCTCATTTGGTAGTAACGTATATGATCTGAGTACTCCTCTAACACCATCATTTATAATCTCTAATATACCTTCAACGCTGATAGCTTCATCTTTGTCTACATCTTTAAGTATTCTAAATATAAGATCTCTCTTATTCAGTTCTTGAAAATCGGTAAGTTTTTCCTTTTCAGCAATAATACGTAAATCTGCTAAACTTTTTGAGTCTAAGTTCTGTAGAGAATATTGTTCTTTCATATATTGTAATTACAAGAAATAAGAAAATTAGTAAAGTGCATGTTTCAGAAATTTATTTTAGAGTTTTAAGATAGATGTTAATAGGATAATATAATAAAATAAAAAAAATAGCAAGAATTATAACCTAGTAATCAAGTCTTCTGGTCTTAGTTTTATTGATGGTCCCATAGTGGGGCATATATATATACTCTTAAATATTGTATTCTCTGGTTTTTGTACAACACTTATTATTGATTTTATCAACAATAAAGTATTTTCCAAAAGTTCTTCCTTTGAGTTATTTATATTTCCTATTATAGTATGTATTACACCTGTTTGGTCTGATTTATAATCAAATTTTCCACCCATATAGCTGTTTATAGCTTCATCTACATTGTCTGTTACTGTACCTTTTTTTGGATTAGGCATAAGATCCTTTGGACCTAGTATTTTTCCTAAAACTGCTATTTTAGGCATTACGTTGGGTGTAGCTATTATAACATCAAAATCGAGCCATCCCTGGTTGATTTTTTCTATATATTCATCAAGTCCTATATAGTCATATTTTTTTATAGTTTCAGGTTTTATATCTTTCAAGTCTGTTAATAACAGAACCTTCTTTTTCTCACCAACTTTATTTTTATAGTTCACACTACCTCTTAATACTTGTTTTGTATTTTTTTGATTCATGTTCAACGCTATATGTATTTCCACAGATCCTGGAAATTTAGACAGGGATAAATTTTTTACCTCTTCAAAAGAATCATCAAAAGATACCTTATTGTTGATTTTTTCTATAATTTTTTTGTATTTTTTACCTCTCTTCATAATGATTTTTAATTCTCAGATACCTCAACACCCATATTCTTTGCAGTTCCTATAATAATTTTCTTTGCTGCTTCAATATTATTAGTATTAAGATCTGGTAATTTAGTCTTTGCTATATCCTCAATTTGTACTTTTGTTAATTTACCAACTTTTTCTTTTAATGATTGACTTGAACCTTTTGGTATATTTAATGCCATTTTTATTAGAACAGCAGTGGGTGGAGTTTTTATAATAAATGAGAATGATCTATCCTCAAAGACATCTATGACAACTGGAAAGATAAGATCTCCTTTGTCTTTAGTTTGATTATTGAATTGATTACAAAAATCCATAATATTAACACCATGTTGTCCTAAAGCAGGACCAATTGGAGGTGCAGGATTTGCTTGTCCAGCCTTTATTTGTAATTTTATTTGCGTAATTAACTTTTTAGCCATATATTTATATTAATTTTATTTGCATTAAATCTAATTCTACTGGTGTCTCTCTTCCAAATATTGAAATTAGTATCTTTACTTTACTCTTATCTTCATTTATATCACTTATCTTACCATTAAAATCTTTAAAAGCACCATCTGTTACTGTTACGCTATCTCCAACATTAAAAGATGTTTGTACTGCTGGAGTATCAAGTTCCATAAATTTCAATATTGCATTGACTTCATTATCATTTAATGGTGTAGGTGTAGCACTAGTTGGCCCCACAAAGCCAGTAACTCCCTCAGTATCTCTGATTATTGGCCAAGTCTCCTTATTAAGTTCCATCCTTATTAATATATATCCAGGAAGTATTTTTTCTTTGATCTTCCTCTTTTTACCGTCTGCTATAATGGTTTTGTTTTGTGTAGGGATAACTATTTCATCTAGATATTTATCTACACTGGCAGTTTCAGCTCTTTGTTTTATTAATATGGAGATCTTATTCTCATGCCCAGTAAAAACATTAATGGCGTACCACTTCATATTCTCAGTATTTTTTTGTTTACTTTTTTTTGCTTTTATCTTATCCATAATATATTTAAAATACTAAGAGTAGTAATTTTTGGAACAGTACATCTATACCAAAAAGAAACAAGCTAAGAATTATTGCTATTAATATGACCATCATGGTTGAATTATATAGCTCTTTTCCTGTATACCACCTAGTATTTCTCAGTTCTGTATTTACTCCTTTTAAAAATTTGAATACATTCATTATTATACCCTAAGGATGATATCAAAATTCCAAAATATTATCAATCAACAGGTTCAGTGGGGATCGAACCCACATCAATGGTTTTGGAGACCAATATTTTACCATTAAACTATGAACCTCTATAAATTTATTTTACTTCTTTATGTAAAGTATGTTTTTTACAAGTATTGCAAAATTTATTTAGTTCTAATCTCTCCTTATTATTAGTATAATTCTTCTTAGAAGTATAGTTTTTATTTTTGCATATGGTACATTGTAGAAAAATATACCTTCTGTTATCTTTTTTAGCCATATTATTATAAAATATTATTCTTGTAAATTATCTTTATTATACTCAGCCTAGAAGCGGACTTGAACCGCTGGTCTTTCCCTTACCATGGGAATGCTCTACCACTGAGCTATCTAGGCATATGCAGAGAGAAGGATTCGAACCTTCGTAGCCGTAATGGCAACTGATTTACAGTCAGCCGCGATTGTCCACTCCGCCATCTCTGCATAATACTATTAGCCTTCTGTCAGGGTCGAACTGACGACCTGCTGTTTACAAAACAGCTGCTCTACCACTGAGCTAAGAAGGCTTGTATTATCATAAACCTAAATACAATTTAGTAATGATTGCATTCTATATAAAAAAATATTCTTTTTCAACACTACTTAAACCCATCCAGCTTTAAAACTTGATTTCAAAAAAACAAGTATTGTAACGCAAGTATAAATCATAAGAGTTATACTGATATAGTTATTATTTTATATTATGTTAAATCAGTTTTTATCTGATGCTAGATGGGCTAGTGTTTATTATAGCAAATAAACTACTGGATTCAAATTATAGTTATTAGGAAAGTAAAAATAGTACTAATGAATGGAAGTATTATTATTTGTATTATAGATTCTAAATTACCATTTATTGGAAATATTGGTAAAATACAGAATATAAGGAGAAATATGGCATATTTATCAATAGTGTCTACTATATGATAATGATGCTTAAAAATCACTTTTAATACATGACTTCCATCAAGTGGAGGGATTGGAATAATATTAAATAGTGCAAGCCCTATGTTAATTATAGCTGCATCTATGAATACACCTCCTAGTTTTAAAGTAATAGCGCTAGACAAGTGTAGTAGTGGAAGTCCTTGGATTATGAGTATAGATATAATAGATAGTACTATATTAGAAATAGGTCCAGCAATAGCAATAATAAGGTTGTCTCTATATGGATTTTTTAGGTTGTTTAAATTTATGGGGGTAGGGTTTCCCCATCCGAATCTGAACTGTGTCATTATCATAACCAATAAACCCATAAGTGTTATATGTTTTGTTGGGTCCAGCGTTAATCTTCCATTATTTTTAGCAGTATCATCTCCTAATAGATGTGCAACATATCCATGTGAAAACTCATGGAATGAAATGCTAAATATAATTATAATAGCTAAAATTATTAAGTTTATAATCATTGTGTGTTATTTGCATAAAAACTCATTTTATTATATCATACAGGGTGTGTTATTAATTTAATAGTATTTTTTTAATCATGTCTAGATCTTGTGATTTATGTAGTAAGGGTGTTACTGTTATAAATAATATAAGCCATAAACATTCAGGTAAATGGGCTAAAAGAGCACCTAAAACAAAAAGAAAGATACTCCCTAACTTAAGGGTTCTTAACCTTGATACTGAAAATAATAAGGTTAACATTAAGGTTTGTATGAGGTGTTATAGGACTTTAAACGCTTCATTATAATAAAATTGAAGGATCTATATCTATACTTAAATCCTTGTTTTGCTTATATCTATTCCTCAAAAAAGTTTTTAGGTTTCTAATGTTTTTATTAACCTTTATTATTATGTTTAGCCTATATACATAGTTAATTTTATATGGAATTGCTTCAATTGGGGGATATATTTTGATACCTACCATATTAGAATTGTTGATATCAAAGTATATTTTCTTTGCTCTTGTGAAAACTGTTTTCTCATTTTTACCTTTTACAGTAATTTTTATTAAATTTGAGAAAGGAGGATAGTTAAGTTTCTTTCTTATATCAATTTCCTCATCAAAAAACTTATCAAAGTTGTTATTTAGGGCAAACTGTAATATTTTATTTTTAATATCCATAGTTTGTATTACGATTTCAGAGGAATTATTTTCTCTTCCACCTCTTCCTATGACTTGTATTATTGTTTGATAGGCTTTTTCTACAGAGTTATAATCTGGAAATACAAATTCTATATCAGCCAAGATAATACCTATTAACCCTACATTATAAAAATCCCATCCTGTTGTAATTAGTTGAGTCCCTATAATAATATTAATATTTTCATCAGATAATTTGTTATAAATTTCTAGGTGCTGATCACTATTGCCAGAAGTAGAATCTTTGTCTAGTATCTCAATATTAAGTGTTTTTTCCTTGAATAGCTCATTAATTTCTTCCTTAACAAGTTGGGTTCCAATACCATAAAATTTCAACTTACCTTTTTTACAGGTATCACATATAGGATTTTCGGTATTTATGTATTTTTTATAGTCACAATGATGACAATTTAAGAATGTGGCATGATCATTTTGATGTACTGTGAGTGGGATATCACATCTTGGACATTTTTCTATATGTCCGCAATTATTGCATACATATAAATTAGAGTAACCCCTCCTGTTGATATACAGTATTATCTTTTTCTTATTATTTAAAGCTTTTTCTATACTCTTTTCAAGGGTTCTTGATACTACTACTTTTTTACTACCTCTTTTCTCCTCATTTAAGTCAACAATTTTTGTATGGATGTCATTTCTAAATTTATATTCAGATATTCTTTTATCTAACCTGACTATAGTATGGCCTTCCTTGAGCATTTTATAGTATATATCTATTTTTGGAGTAGCGCTTCCGAGTAATAATTTAATTTTTTGTTCTTTTGCTATAAATTTAGCTAAATTTATAGCATTATACCTTGGATCTTGATCCTGTTTATAACTATTATCATGAAACTCATCAATAATGATCAACCCTAAATTATGAAATCTTGAAAATAGTGCTGAACGTGCACCTATAACTATTTTTTTCCTTCCACTTCTAATTAAATTATTTTCTACTGTTTTGTTTCTTTTTGTAATTTTACTGTGAATTATTGAAATTATTTCTTCGTCAAAAAAATCTTTCAATCTAATATAAAATTGAGATGTTATTGCTATGTCTGGTAAAAGTATCAATACTTGTTTTCCCTCATTAATTTGTTGCTCAATTAGCTTTATATATACCTGTGTTTTCCCAGATCCGGTGATGCCAAATAATATATATTCAGTATCTATTCCGTTTGAAATAGTATTTACTGCATCAGTCTGGGCTTTATTCATAGGAAGTTTTGAGTTGGGTATTGTTATTTTTTTGAGAATAGTATTGTTAGTATCGATCTCTCGAGTTTTTTTTGTAATAAATGGAGATATTACATTACTTATGGAAGCATTATAGTAAGTGATAATATGTTTAATAATTTTTAATTCTAAGAGATTAAGGTCAATATACTCATTTTTTTTATCTTCAATTATATTCTTGATTGCAAAATTTATATCAATATTTTGGTCTTTTATATTATCAACAATTATTCCAGTAGTTTTTTTTAACCCTAAGGGTATTTCAACAACTTTACCGATAGGAAGAGTATCTTTAGTAGAGTATATAAGAGGTTTCTCAATCTTTAATTTTGTTTTTGCAAGTATCCTAATTAACATTTATTTGTTTTGAGCCATTTTTAGTGTTAAAATAAACCATATTTAATTTAGTTGGTATAGAGGATTATGGCATTTTCTGACCCATTTTGGAATATGTTTACCTATGATATAGGTATTGATCTAGGTACTGCAAACACGTTAGTTTGTGTTAGAAATCAAGGTGTTACTATATCAGAACCATCTGTAGTAGCTTTTAATTCTAAAACTAGAACAGTTTTAGCTGTAGGCTCTGAGGCACAAAAAATGTTAGGTAGAACTCCTGCATCTATTGTAGCTATAAGGCCTTTAAAAGATGGAGTAATCTCAGATTTTGATACAACTAAGGAAATGATAAAATATTTTATAGAGAAAGTTCATAAAGATTCCCCTAAATTTTTTAAAATACCAAGACCAAGAGTTGTTATAGGAATACCTTCTGCTATAACTGAAGTTGAAAAAAAAGCTGTTATTGATGCTGCAATATCTGCTGGTGCCAGGAAGGTATATCTGATTGAGGAACCTATGGCTGCGGCAGTAGGGATTGATGTTCCTGTAACAGAACCTCTTGGTTCTTTGATTGTTGATATAGGTGGTGGTACTTCAGATATTGCAGTCATATCGTTAGGAGGTATAGTTGTTGATAAATCAATAAGAGTGGCTGGAGACGAGATGACTATTGATATTGTTAATTATATTAGATCAAAGTACAATTTATTAATAGGAGAGAGGACAGCTGAAGAAATTAAGATAAAATTGGGAAATGCTTATCCTAGAAAGGATAATAAAAGTATGGAGATAAAAGGAAGAGATATATTATTAGGGCTTCCTAAGGTCATAAAGATATCTGAGGTTGAAGTTAGAGAAGCAATGTCTAATTCACTTAACATTATTATTGAAGCTATTTCTGAAGCTTTAGAAGAAACACCTCCTGAACTTATTTCAGATATTACAAATAGTGGCATCTACCTTACTGGAGGAGGTGCTAAAATTTCTGGAATTAATAAATTATTTCTAGAAAAATTAAAAATACCAATAATAGTTGCTGAAGATCCTTTGTCTAGTGTAGTATTAGGAGCTTCAAAAATTTTAGAAGATCTTAGTCTTCTCGAAAATATTTCTTATTCAGATTCTGAAGAATTCTTATAAATCTAAATTATGGTTAGTTTTAAAAGAAGTAAAAAGACACCCAATATATTAAGAAAAATATCTGTATTGTTAGTAATAGCAATACTTCTTATAATATTAAGTATTAAAGTTCCAGGATTGTCTAATATTACAAGTGGTGTTTTTATACCTATTAAATCAGATATATTTTCTTTCTCATCTAATGTAGGAGGGTTTTTTTATAATATCAATAACATAAATAATATTGAGTCTCGTAATACTAATTTGGAGAGGAGAGTATATAACTATAAATCTGAGTTAGCGAACCTAAATATTTATAAATCTGAGAATAAGATTTTGAAAGAACAATTAAATAAAAAGTATTTTGATACTATCTATAGATATACATTATCGAAAATACTTTATTATGGACCTATCAATACATTGGGTTATATATATGTAGGAAGCGGAAGCAACCAAGGTGTAAAAGTAGGTGATGCTGTTGTATATAAAAACTTCCTTTTAGGTAAAGTAGTATATACATATAGCAATTATTCTAAAGTCATTTTAATATCAAATGTAAATTTATCTATTCCTGTAATTGTAAATCATGTTAATGCCATACTAACAGGTAGTCTCTCTAGCTCTTTGATTCTCCAAGATGTAACTCAGCTTGACAGTGTTAAAGTTGGAGACAGTGTTATCACTTCTGGAATAGATGGAACTTTCCCTCAGAATTTAATCACTGGGTATGTTAGTTACGTTTCAAACAATAAAAGCAGCACATTTAAGACTATAAATGTTGATAATGCAATAAATATCTACAATCTTCAATATGTATTTATAATCAATAATAAATAACATGAAAAGAGGTATTTATACACTAATTACAATAATATTAATGTTTTTTATCATAGGATTAAATAGAATGATAATATATCCATTTTTATTTTTTAATGTAATATATGTGTACACAATACTGTATTTTATTTTGTATCAAAAAGATCAAAATTTCATTATATATTATCTCTTTATAGTTGGAATGATTATAGATATAGTCTTTATTAATCCTTTGGGTATTACTTCAATCTTTCTACTTACACCAATACTTATATTAGAATTGATTAAATTGTTTAAAAAAGACCCCAATTTGAGCTTTGTTTCTATTTTGATTATATCTTTTATATACAATATTTTTCTGTGGGTATACTTATATGATATTATAGTATTAGGAAGTAATGCTATATACATTGATTTATTTCTGGTCTTTGTTATAGTTTCAAGCACTTTAGATTCTCTGGTTATATTCTTTTATAAGCTATATTCTAATAATAATAGTGGGTTAAAAATTAATATTAATTAATCGAATTATGGATGATTTTGAGTTAGATGATTTTAATAATCTGCCTACTGATGAAGACAAAGATAAAGTCAATAAATCTTTATTATTAAAATTAATGGGATCCTTTATTTTTGTAATTATTCTAATTTTCATTTTTGGTGTTTTTTATATTTCAATTATTGAGCACAATAAATTCCAAAATTTAGCTTTTCAAAACAGAATTATTAAAAGTCCTATAGTTGCAAACAGAGGGATAATATTAGGTAGAAATATGACACAACTTTCTTTCAATATTCCAACATATCAGCTCTATCTTAATATAAATAATTTAAGTAATATTCAAATAAAAAATGATATAAAAAAAATATCACCAATACTGAATATGTCTATTGAAAAGATAACAAATATTGTTCATAATGGTCAAAAGATTAATGAGGTAGAAATACCAATATATAATGGATTATCTAGTAAAGATGAAATATTAATTAGTTCAAATTCTGCACTAAAAGCTTTTGTAATAAAAGAAGTACCTATGGTTAAATTTAAGTACAGTAATTTGTTGTCACATATAATAGGGTATACAGGTCCTGTTACAGAGCAAGAGTTGTTATCTAACTCAAATCTAACACCATACGATATAGTAGGAAGATATGGGATAGAACAATCATTCAATAAATATCTTATGGGGCAGGATGGTCTTCAATTGAAAGAGGTAAATACTTATGGACAAATCGTCTCAAGTTATGGAGAGAAAAAACCTGTGGCTGGAGATAATGTTCAGTTAAATATTAGTAGTACTATTCAAAAAGAAATGCAATCATTATTAATACAAAGTATCAAGACGGATCCTAACCATGTTACAGGTGCTGTTGGTATTGTTGAGAATGTAAATACTGGTGGAATATTGGCTATGGTTAGTTATCCTACTTTCAATAATAACGCATTTGAAGGTGCAGGAATAAGTAATACCGCATATAATGCATTGTTAAGTAATCCTATGGATCCACTTTTGAATAGAGCAATTTCTGAACAGCAACCAGTAGGATCTATAATGAAGACAATACTTCTTTCAGCTGCATTGCAAGATAATGTGTTGACTCCTAATACTACCTTTACTGTGCCTGGAACATTTTTATATGATGGAACTTTATTTCAAAATTATGCAAAAATAAATTGGGGAACAGCTAATATTGCTAAATGTTTACAATTTTCAATAAATGTTTTTGCTTTTAAAGCTTCAATCAAACTAGGGATCCAAAGGTTTGTGAAGTTTGAGAAATTGTTTGGTCTTGGTAAGGCCACTGGTATACAATTACCAGGAGAATTATCTGGTATAATTGCTGATCCTAAAACTAAGTTGGCAATTACTGGACAACCATGGTATCCTGGTGATTTACTGAACTCAGCAATAGGTCAGGGTTATACAGAGGTTACTCCTATACAAGTTGTAAGCTGGATAAGTGCTATTGCCAATGGTGGTACACTATATAAACCAAGGATTGTGAAAGCCATATATAACCAACAAGGGCAAGTTATTAAAAATTATGCTCCACAGGTTGTAAGAAAAGGGTTTGTCTCTACTAATAATTTAAATGTAATAAAATATGGTATGGAACAAGCTGTACAAAATGGGATAGATATAGCTGCAAAGAGTGTGATAGCTGATAATGCAGGTAAGAGTGGTACAGCTCAATTTGGAAATGAAACTTTAAGTAATACTTCTGATAGATATAGTCACTCTCATTCATGGATGACATCTTTTGCTCCATATAAAAATCCTCAAATAGCAGTTGTTGTGTTTGAAGAAAATGGAGGACTAAGTACTTATGCTGCAGAGGTTGTAAAAAATTTCATGAATTGGTATTTTGGTGTATATTTAAAAAAATAAAAATAAACAATGTCTAAAAAATTAATAATTGTTGAATCTCCAACAAAAGCAAAAACAATATCTAAATTCCTGTCAAAAGATTATTCTATAATCGCAACTAAAGGGCATGTAGAAGACCTTCCAAAAAGTAAGTTTGGGATAGATGTGGATGATAACTTCAAGCCTGATTATGTTATTCTTAAAGACAAAGGTAATTTATTGAAGGAGATAAAAAAAGAAGCAAAGGTTGCAGATACTATATATATAGCGACAGATCCTGATAGAGAAGGGGAAGCTATAGGATGGCATGTTCTGAACTCACTGGCACTAAAAAAACCTGATTTGGTTAAAAGAATTGCATTCCATGAAATAACACAAAGTGCGTTAGAAGATGCTATTAATCACCCTACAGTTTTAAATATGAATCTTGTAGATGCTCAACAGGCACGTAGAGTACTTGATAGGATTGTTGGATATAAATTATCTCCACTTCTATGGTCAAAGATAAGGTATGGTCTTTCAGCAGGGAGAGTTCAGTCAGTAGCACTAAAAATTATTGTTGATAGAGAAGAAGAAAGAAATAACTTTGTATCACAGGAGTACTGGAATGTAGTAGGAGTTTTTTTGATTAATGGTACAGAATATATTTTTGACCTTATAAAAATTAATAAGAATAATTTTGAAATCAAAAATAAAGAAGAATCAGATAAGATTGGTAAAGATATAAAATCAGGGACTGCAGAGATGGAGTCTATACAAAAGACAGAAACAAAAAAATACCCAATTCCTCCATATACCACATCCACACTACAGCAAGATGCGAATAGGAAATTAGGGTTCTCATCGAAAAAAACTATGTCCATAGCTCAAAAGTTATATGAAGGTGTATCTCTAGGGGCTGATAATGTTGGGCTTATTACATATATGAGAACTGATTCAGTATCTATGGCTGAGGTAGCCGTAGACAATATTAGAGGATATATTAATAAAAATTATGAAAAAGCTTATCTTCCAGATAGAAAAAATATATATAAAACAAAAAGTAAGCTTGCTCAAGAAGCGCATGAAGCTATAAGGCCAGCTTATATAGACAAAACTCCAGAGTCAATACAAAAATATGTAGATAAGGATTTTTATAGATTATATAAGTTAATTTGGGAAAGAGCATTATCTAGTCAAATGACTCCTGCATTATATGAAAATAAAAAAGTACTAATTAATGTTAAGGGAGATAAAAATACATATACATTTGCGTTGAATATTTCTAATAATGTTTTTAAGGGTTATCAGGTTTTCAATAAAAAAGAAGAGAGTAAAGACTCAAAAAATCCAGAATTTGTTATAGATGATAAAAAAGATGTAAAAAGTCTAGAAATGAAGAAGACAACTTCGGATCAGCATTTTACAGAACCTCCTCCAAGATATAATGATGCATCACTAGTTAAAATATTAGAATCATGCGGGGTAGGTAGACCCTCTACGTATTCTTCTATCATATCAACTCTAATCTCCAGAGGTTACATTGAAAGAAAGGAAAAATATTTTATACCTACAGATGTAGGTGTAGTAGTAAGTAATTTCTTGTCAAAATATTTTACTGATATAGTAGATACTAATTTTACTGCTGATATAGAAAATAAACTTGATGATATAGCAAATGGAAAATCGGAATGGACTAAAATAGTATCAAATTTTTATACCCCTTTTAATAAAAAGATAGAAAATAGTCAAGAAGGGATAGAAAAGAAAGATATAACAAATCTTGGAGAATCAACAGAAGTTTGTCCAGAATGTGGATCACCAATGTATATTAAATTAGGTAAATATGGCAAATTTTTAAGTTGTAGTAGATTTCCAGAATGCAAAGGTATGAGATCCTTAGAGACTGATAAAGAAGAGAAATTAGCTGGAGAAAATTGCCCTCAGTGTGGATCAGAATTGGTCATGAAGAAAGGTAGGTTTGGAAATTTTATAGCATGTAGTAATTATCCAACTTGTCGATATACTAAATCTTTAAATGAAAATAAGAAAAAGGTTCTTGATATCAAATGCCCAGATTGTAAAACTGGTAATATAGTAGAACTTAAAAATAGAAGAGGTAAGACATTTTATGGTTGTTCAAACTATCCTAAATGTAAATTCATAGCAAATAAACTTGAAGACATAGAGAGTAAGTAAAACTTATATTTTTAGCGAGGGATGTCTCTAATTCTAGCACCCCTAGATTCCATTTCTTGGAAGTACATTTCAGGATTTGTACATACTGGAACTATACGAGAGCCATTTCTCTTGTATACAATAAGTCCTTTCTTCTTCAATATATTTAGAACGGCATCTGATATTGGTTTTAATTTCCTATTCTCCCCTATAAATGAAGCGTTTAATGTAGTTTGATTAATAACGAAGTCATTTTCTCGCACTTCATCCATTTCTTGTTTTCTTTCTACACCCCTAGCTTCCATTTCTTGGAAATACATTTCAGGATTTGTACATACTGGGACTATGTGAACGCCATTTCTCTTGTATACAATAAGTCCTTTCTTCTTCAATATATTTAGAACGGCATCTGATATTGGTTTTAATTTCGTACTAGTCCCAATAAATATAGTTCTTAATTTATTATCATTAATAACAAAGTCATTTTCTTGTATTTCATCCATTTCTTGCTTTCTTCTAGCACCTCTAGATTCCATTTCTTGGATGTATCTTTCAGGATTTGTACATACTGGAACTATGTTACTACCATTTCTTTTGTATATGATAATCCCTTTATATTTCAATATGTCTAAAACCTCATCCGATATTGGTTTTAATCTCGCACCTCCAATAAATATAGTACTTAATTTATTATCGTTAATAACGAAGTCATTTTCTTGTACTTCACCCATTTCTCGTTTTTTTTCTACACCTCTAGATTCCATTTCTTGGAAATACATTTCAGGACTTGTACATACTGGAACTATCTTACTACCCTTTCTCTTGTATACAATAAGTCCTTTTTTCTTCAATATATTTAGAACTGCATCTGACATCGGTTTTAATTTCGTACTATCCCCAATAAATATAGTTCTTAATTTATTATAGTTAATAACGAAGTCATTTTCTTGTACTTCATCCATTTCTCGTTTTTTTTCTACACCTCTAGATTCCATTTCTTGGATGTATCTTTCAGGACTTGTACATACTGGAACCATATGAGTACCGCTCATTCTATATATGATAATACCTTCTTTTTTTAATATATCTACAACCTCATCTGATAGTGGTTTTAATTTATGATGATGATCTCCAATAAATGTAGCATTTAATGTAGTTTGATTAATAACAAAGTCATTTTCTTGTACGTCATCTATCTCTCTGGTATTTTGTAATTCTTCTATATTTCTTGTTTGGATATTTTCTAACAATTTGGCAAGTTTTATTTCTGCAATGTCAGATATTTTTCTTAATGGTCCCATATATAGTGTTCCGGAAGGTAGTTGATATACATCTTTAAAAAATTGTGCAAAGTTTCTAGACCACCCAAATTGATCTGTCTGATAGAGGAAGTCTATAACAATTCCATATGCTTTGTGGGGATTTCTTCTTGCGAGTCTTCCAGTATATTGAGTATATCTTAGTGTGGAGTCAGTAGGGGATGCCCATACCATTATCTCTGTTGCTGGAGCATCAAATCCTTCCGAAGCTACATATGGGGAGATTAGGACTTGGACAGATCTTGGATCTTCTCTTGATAGGTTGTATCTCTCTATAGAATCAGTTGTTGCTATGCCTAGTCCATCATATTGTTCTTTTAAGTTTTTAGCTGACTGTTGGTTCACTGCTATACCCACAGTTACCCCTTTTTCTTTAAGTAATAGCGCTATTTTTTCTGCTTCTGTTACAAAGTTTACTGAAATAACAGTTTTGTATCCATCACTTAAGATTGGAATTAAAGTATCCACTATATACTCTTGCAACTCAGGGTGTTTCCTTATCAGTCTCTCGAGTCTTTTGAAATCTATCTTTCCACTAGGTAGGGTAGGTATATTTTCTATTAATTCTTTGGTATCAATTTGCCTGGCATATAATGGAGGAAGTAGCTCTAATTCCTGTGCTTCAGGAAGAGATAGTGTTTCTATAATGGTAAATCCATAGGATTCTGGTATTTTCATCTGTCCTGTATGTCTATAAGGTGTTGCAGTAAATCCTACGACCCTCTTAAACTTTTTTATTGCTTCATATCGTTGTTGGGTTCCAATGTTATGTACCTCATCGACTATTACAAGATCGTAATCATCAGTGTGTAGTTTCTTTTTCTGAATTCCCTGTATTGTAGTCACTTCAACTTGAGATGATGATCCTATTTTTCCTATACTATAGCCTTCTAGTTCATCTTCTTCAGAAAGTTCTACATTATTTTCTTGATTATCATCATTTTCTGATTCGATATATCCTTTTAAAGCTCCTGTAGTTTGTTCTACCAATATAGATTTAGTTCCCGCAATAACGAGTATTCTACTTTGAGGATTAAAAAGTAATTCATCTTGTATAACCTTATGTATTATTCTTCCTTTACCTATACCTGTTGCCATGGCTACAAGAGGGTATTTATCTCCTTGTTTAATAGTTTCTAACATTATGTGAATCTTTAAAGCAGTATCTTCTTGCATTTTATCTAGATACTCTTGTTGTTCTGGGGTGAGTACACCATCACCTTCAGATCCTGTTAGACCAGGTAGTACTTCAGGCGTTATTGATGTTTTATTAGTTTCTGTATCCAATAATTGCATAACACACAATTGTAACACAGCCTATAATATTTGTCAAAATGTATTTAATATATGCAGGTTCAGTAGGTAATAATGATACCTTGGTCGCGATATACTGTTACTTGACAAATGTATTACATTGTAATACAATATAGTATGTCAAAGATATCATTATTGAAACTTATTTGGGATGATTGGAATACAGAACATATTAAAAAACATAGTCTTTCTAGGGAAGAAGTTGAGGAAGCAATACAAAATATAAATGCACATAGGAAAGGTAATAATGGAAGGATACTTTTGATAGGGAGGAGTGGAACAAGGATATTGTCAATTGTATTAGGACAAAAGATGGAACAAAAATATTATGTTATTACTGCAAGGGATGCAAATAAAAAAGAAAGAATCTAGATTCAAGGAGGTTATTATATGAAAATGAAGAAAAATAATATACCAAAATTTAAATCTATAGAAGAAGAAGCAAAGTATTGGGATACTCATAGTTTCAAAGATCACTGGGATGAGCTTGAAGATTTTGATCTTGATGTGGAGCTTGGGAAATCCTTTGATCAAACGTTAATTCTAAGATTGCAGTCTGGGGTAAAGGATAGAATAGAAAAGATTGCAAAAAATAAGGGTTTGAATGCATCAACTTTAGCTCGTATGTGGATTATTGAAAAGATCAAGGAGTCTAAATAATTAATATTTATAGTCATAAAAGTTTAATATATAAAAAATTGACTATATAATCATCTATGTTATAATATTCACTATTAAATTAAGCATACTCAAATTTAAATTCCTTCCCTTATTCTATAAGGGCAGATGTTGGGTAGAAGTATAAAGGAGTTATTATGAAACAATTAACAGTAAAAGAATTAATGTCCTCTGGGGTACATTTTGGTCATCAAGTAAAAAGATGGAATCCTAAAATGGCACCATATATTTATACAGTCTCAAATGGTTCTCATATTATTGATCTTGATAAAACATTGATAATGTTAGATGAAGCTGTTGATTTTTTGAAGAAAAAGAAAGAGACTGGAAAAATTTTATTTGTAGGCACTAAAGAACAGATCCAAGATATAGTAGCTGAAAAAGCTCAAATATCTGGAGATTACTATATCAATAAAAGATGGCCAGGAGGCTTACTTACTAATTTCAAAACTGTAAGTTTGAGTCTTAAAAAAATGGATGAATACGAAAAGATTCTTGCAGAAGGAGATACAGATAGAACTAAATTAGAATTGATGTTAATAGCAAAAGAGAAAGCAAAATTAGATTTGTTATATCAAGGTATAAGAGGTTTTAATGGCAAGCCATCTGCACTTTTTGTTGTAGATGTAAAACATGAAATAGTTGCCATGAAAGAAGCTTTAAAATTAGGTATTCCTGTTGTTGCACTAGTTGATACTAATGCAGATCCTACTATAGTAGATTATCCTATTCCTGGAAATGATGATGCTATAAAATCTGTAGATATGATCTTAGATTATGTTGTAGAAAATATAAAATAATTAATATGAAGGTTGACTTAGAGAGTATAAAACAATTAAGAAATAATACTGGGGCTGGTATGGTTGACTGTAAAAAAGCTTTAGAAGAATCTGGGGGCGATATAGAGAAAGCCGTAGTTCTACTTAGAAAAAAGGGTATTTTAAAAGCTGGGTCTAAAAGTGATAGGATAACTCATGAGGGATTAATTGAATCATATATACATCAAAATGGCCGGTTAGGTGCACTAGTTGAGATCAATTGTGAAACAGACTTTGTTGCAAGGACTGAAGTTTTTAAAGATCTTGCACATACTATCGCTATTCAAGTAGCTAGTATGAATCCTCTCTATATATCTAAAGAAGATGTACCTGATAATGTAAAAGATAAGGAAATTGAAATCATAAAGTCAGATAAAGATTTTAAATCAAAACCTGAAAATGTTAGAAACACAATTATAGAAGGAAGACTAGCTAAGTATTATTTACAGGTTTGTTTACTTGATCAGCCTTGTTATAAGGATGATAAAGTTAAAATAATTGATCTTATAAACAATGCTATATCCAAAACTGGTGAAAATATCAAAATTAGAAGATTTACTAGGTTCGAGATAGGGGAGGAAGATGGATATTAATGAGATAAGATCAAAAATGAATAAAAGCATTGATTTTCTGATCTCAGAGTTAAAAAAATTAAGGACAAGTAAAGCGAGTGCATCATTAGTTGAAGATATTAGAGTAAATGTATATGAATCTCATATGCCTATTTCTCAACTTGCAACAATTATAATACCAGAACCTAATGTAATTTTAATCCAACCATGGGATAAAAATAATGTCTCTGCTATTAAGGAATCTATCTTAAATGCAAGTATTGGTATTAATCCGGTAGAAAGTGATGATAGCATAAGATTGGTTCTCCCTCCGTTATCTGAAGAAAGGAGAAAGGATTTTGTTAAAATATTAAATAATAAGGTTGAGGCCTCAAAGGTTTCATTAAGGAGTATAAGGAAGGAATATATTGATGGTTTAAAAAAAGATAAAGAAGGGAATAATATTAGTGAAGATGAATATAATAGAGATGTTGATCATATAGATAGTTTAATTAAAGAAATGAATATTGAGATAGATAAAATATTTGAAGAAAAAAAGAAAGATTTATTAGAGATTTGATTCTATGGTTATAGGTATAATTACTTTTTTCATATTTATAATACTTTTAAGTGTCCTCGTTATTATACATGAGTGGGGTCATATGTTTGTTGCTAAAAAAAGAGGAGTTGTTGTTAAAACATTTGCTGTCGGATTTGGCAAGAAGATATATTCTAGAAAAAAGAACGGTATAGAATATAAGATTAATCTTTTGCCTTTTGGAGGTTATGTTAGTCTACTTGGAGATGATGATTTTAATAGTACAGAAGAAGGATCTTTACCACAAGCTACAGCATTATCTAAATTCCTAATTACTGTTGCTGGAGCTTTTATGAATTTTTTACTTGCACTAGTTTTCCTTTTTATATTTCTTATTGTTGTTAATTTCAAGTTTTATTATTCTAACATTATCCCTAATTTTAATTTTGCATATGGTACTAATGTTAATAATGTAATATTCTCTGCAGTTCCTAAAGATACTACGTCCTCAGCGTTGAAAGATAAATTAACTAACAATTATCTATTATTATCTGTTGATGGTAAAAAAATAAATAATCCTGTTCAAGTTGAAAAAATAGTTGATCAAAATAAAGGAAAATCACTAACATTTAAATATCAAGTTGTAAAATCTTTAAATCTTTTTGGTGTTAAATTGGGTAGTGTTCAAGAAAAAACTTTAATAGATAGAAAGACATACCCTAAGTTTTCAGGCCCTGTAGGAATATCTCTCCTTCAAATATCTCATATAGAGTTTCCAACCCTGGCTTCTAAAATTGGTGCAGTTATAACATTTCCATATGATTTGATGCAACTAACTTTTACTGGATTAGGATATCTTATACATCAAGCCGTAGTACACAATAATAGTTCCATAATAACAACACAAGTTGCAGGTCCTGTAGGTATTTATATGTATACAAATATATTATTCCAGAGTGATGGGGTCGCAGGATTACTCTTTATATTCGGAATTATTTCTCTTTCACTTTCAATAATGAATTTATTACCAATACCACCCCTTGATGGATTTTATGTTTTACTTGCAATATTGGAAGGTATTTTTAAATTTAAACCTAATGCTAAATTCTTATATTATGTCTCAATAATTGGAATAACATTTTTCATTATTCTTATGGTATTAGTGACATTAAATGATTTAGTGAATTTTAAAATTATCTAAAAGTAATAATCCCAGTATAAAACAATTTTTGTCTGTAGTTTTATTTTATGGTATACTTTATTAGTGTGATTCTTTTTGGTACTGAATAGTTATTATGCAGGATGATTGTATTTTCTGTAAAATTATAGATAAAAAAATTGATGCAGAAGTATTATATGAGGACGAAGATTATATAGTGTTTTCAGATATTAATCCTTCTGCTGAGATTCATAAATTAATAGTTCCAAAGGAACATATCAAAAATTTAGAAGATGTATCTGAGGATTTATGGGGTAAATCTTCTTTAGTTATACAAAAAATTGTTAAAAATTTAATGTTAGATAATTTTAAAGTAGTAGTTAATAATGGTGACAAGCTACAAATGGTTAAACATTTACATATACACATTGTAAGTGGAAAAAATATAAATGATAAAGTAAATTAGGAGGTGAATTTTTATGGCAATAATAGTAAGAGATAATGAGGTTTTTGAATCCGCATGGAAGAGGTTTATGCGCGAAATTATTAGTAATGGGGTTATAGAAGAGGTAAAGGATAGATCTTATTACAAAAAACCATCCGTTGAAAAATCCGCTCTAAGGAGAGAATTTAAAAAAAGAAAAACAAGACATCATAGAGCCATGAGAAAAGTTAGAAGTAAATATGGTAAAGGATTTTCTATGTAAATAGTATCAAGGTAATGTATCAAAAGTTGCAAAATGATATGAAAATTTATATGAAGAACAAAGACAGTTTTAGACTGTCTGTTCTTCGTTTATTACTTTCGGATATCAAAAATGAAAGTATAGCTGCACATGTGGATGTACCTTCTGATGACCTTGTATTTAAAGTTATAGCCAAAAATATAAAACAAAGGGAAGAAAGTATTAAGTTATATAGAGATGTTAATAATGTAGATTTAGCAGATAGCGAAGAGAAAGAACTTATTTTTCTTCAAGAGTTTATGCCTCAACAATTATCAGATCAAGAATTAGAAGATATAGTGAAATTAGAAATTGGAAAAATTGATGATTTTAAAATGCAGGATATGGGTAGAATTATTGGTAAAATCTCTAAAGATTTTCCAAACAGAGTTGAAGGAAAGAGAATAAGTGATGCTGTGAGAAAATTTTTATGAATGATAATGTAGACAAAAATCATTTTACAAAATTATACAAATATATAATCAAAAGTTTGAATCTAGAAAAAAAGACATTTAGTATAGAATTTGTTTCTATAGAAAAGATAAAGAATTTGAATAAAAAGTACAGAGGGATTGATAGTAAGACTGATGTTATATCTTTAGAATATAATAATCCCACATTCTTAGGAGAAATATATATTTCTCCAGATGTAGTTTTAGAAAACTCAAAAATATATAAGTGTACATTTCAAGAAGAAATGGATAGGACTTTTATTCATGCTATACTCCATCTTTTTGGTTATGACCATAAGAATAGTTTAAATAAAAATGAAGAAATGTTTATAATACAAGAAAAGATTTTAAATGGATTTAAATAGTATGAAATATTTAATAGTAGGGTTAGGTAACCCAGGAAAAGAATATATAAATAATAGACATAATGTTGGATTTATGTTTTTAGATTATGTTATTACTTCTATGAATTTAAAACCTGACTGGGAATACTCAAAAAAATTTAATGGGGAGTACATGAAATATAAAAATAATGTTTTTCTAAAACCCTTTACATTTATGAATGACTCAGGTAAAAGTATTGCCAATACTATATCTTTTTATAACATTGACGATTCTTCACTGATTGTCATATATGATGACCTTGATATACAATTTGGAGAATACAAAGTTACAAATAAAACTCCAAAAGGGCATAATGGAATATTGTCTGTTATGGCTGAAATAAAACAAAAAGCATTTTTAAACATAAGGGTTGGTATTAATAATAGGGATGAACACAATGAAATAATAGATGGTAATTCAGGAAAAGAATATGTGTTGTCAAATTTTTCTATAGAAGAATCACTTATTTTACAAAATACAGTTTTTGCTGCAATATTACAAGAATTAAAAATAATCATTGATGTTTGAGAATGAGAACCTAGATATTATAAAATCAATTTTTAAAGGTGACCCAAATTTTATAAAGCTTTTAAGTAGTATTAATAATGATGGAAGTTCTCTTATAAATGTAAGTGGGATAGAACCTAGTATTGTTGATATTTTTGTAAAACTGATTGATTTATGTCTACCTGAGATATCTTTCATGTATACCTCTAAAAATTATAAGACTAGTAGTTTTTCATATTTTAAAATAGATTTTGATTTAAAATATCGTGATGTTATAGAAATCCTTGAATCTTTAAATGATTTTGAGAAAGTTCCAATCATAGATAATGAAAGACAATATACAGTTGCAGGGGACAGGGTAGATATATATTTATCTGGAGACTCTATTTTTAGAATAAGTTTTTTTGGTGATGACATAGATGAAATATCATTACGAGATTATTTAACATTTAGAGTATTAAATAAAGTAGATAAAATATATATCCCAAAAAATGAAGAGATATATATGTCTAGTCATAAGGATACTCTTTCGGAGAATATGGTTCATTTTAATGATAATGGTGACATTAGTAACGAAGAGGACAGTATTGTTTTTGATTATATGAATATTCCTAAAGTTTCTATATCTAGTTCTAATTTTAGACTTATAATTCCTAATAATATAAATAGTTTTATCATACACTCTAAAAACTCTGTACCTGAGTTTATGGAAAATGAGAAAATAGTTCTAACCGATATAGATTTTCCATCAGGATTTATGTCTGAAAGAGCTAAATTTGCTGTATTGACTGATAGAGAACTTTATGGAGAATTCAATTTAAATTTATATAGAGTTAAAAAGAGTAAAAGAATAGTTACTGATTTTTTGGATGGTAAGATATATGAGGGAGATTATATAGTACATATAAATCATGGGATAGGAATCTATAGGGGTACGACTATACGTAAAACTGAAAATGGGAATAAGGAGTATATAAAAATTGAATATGCACAAGGAGATAAGCTTTTTATTCCTCTTGAAATTTCAGAAAGGATTACAAAGTATATCTCTGATAATGAGACAAAACCTAAACTTACAAGATTGGGAACATTAGAGTGGAAGCACCTAAGAGAGAGAGTAGAGAAGGACATTGAAATGATTGCTATGGATATTGTTATGACTCATGCTCAAAGGATGCTTGCTAAAAAAATAATACCAGATATCTCTAAAACTAATACTTGGGAATCTGAATTTGAATCTCAATTTGAACATATTGAAACAAAAGATCAATTATCTGCAATTATTGATGTACGTAATGATCTATATTCAGATAAAGTTATGGACAGATTGATTGTTGGAGATGTTGGTTTTGGGAAAACCGAAATAGCAGCACGTGCAAGCTTTATTGTCACATTCAATGGTAAACAGGTAATCATTCTTGTACCCACTACTATATTAGCTGATCAACATTATAATGTCTTTTTAAATAGATTTAAAAAATTTCCAATTAATATAAAAAAAATTACAAGACATACTAGTTCTATAGATTTAAAAAATATTTATGATGGAGTATCAAATGGTAGCATAGATATTCTTATCGGAACACATAAGGTTTTTTCAAATAAGATAAAATTTAAAAATTTAGGATTAATTATTGTTGATGAAGAACAAAGGTTTGGTGTTAAACAAAAGGAAAAGTTAAAACAGATAAAAAGTGATGTTGATTATCTTGCAATGAGTGCTACTCCTATTCCTCGTACATTGTATTCTGCATTTTCAGGCATTAGAGATATTAGTATTATAGCTACTGCACCTTTGGGTAGAAAATCTATAACAACTAGCATTATAGATTTTAATATCATAAAATTTAAGGAAATAATTGAAGATGAAATAAAAAGGTCGGGTCAAGTATTTTTCCTACATAATAATATTACAACACTAAACAATATAAAATTTTTACTTAAAAGTGTTCTACCTAATGTAAGAATGGAAATAGGTTATGGAGGGATGAAAGGGCTTAGCGATGTAATCAAAGATTTTAAATTAAAAAAATTTGATGTTTTTATTTCAACTTCAATTATTGAAAATGGTATTGATTTTCCTAATGTAAATACTATTATTATAAATCAATCATTCAAATTCGGATTATCTCAATTATATCAATTTAGGGGAAGGGTGGGGAGAAGTGATATTCCAGCTTTTTGTTATCTTGTATGTCCAAGGTCTACATTTAAAAATAATAGGAAAATAGCTATGAGATTGAATGCACTTGTAAAAAATCAACATGTAGGGAGTGGCTTTAATATTTCAGTAAAAGATTTAGAAATCAGGGGTGCAGGAAATTTATTGGGAGTAAAACAACATGGTAATATTAATAAAATAGGGTTTGATCTCTATTCTCAGCTTGTTCAAAAATCTGTTGAAGAATTACAGAACAAGAATTAGAGAGATAAATTTTATAGTATGGAGTTAGTATAATTAATAGCCCTCTAATTTATTTTGTTGTATAATCTTCATATGAATAGAAAAAAAAGGATTCTCACAGGTGATAGACCAACTGGAAATCTTCACATAGGGCACTATGTTGGATCTTTAAAATCAAGGTTAGAATTTCAAGATGAATATGACACATTTGTGTTGATTGCAGATGTACAAGCGTTAACGGATAATTTTAACACGCCTTTAAAAATAAAAGATAATATATTAGAACTTTTGAAAGATTATTTAGCAGTTGGGCTTGATCCGAATAAAGTAACATTTGTATTGCAGTCTCAGATTCCTCAAATTGCAGAATTAACTATATTTTTTTCTAATCTAGTTAGTGTAGCAAGATTAATGAGAAATCCTACAGTCAAAAATGAACTCAATGATAAAAAAGACCTTTTTAAAAATTCTATTCCATATGGGTTTTTAGGATATCCGGTAAGTCAGGCTGCAGACATTTCTATTTTTGATGCAGATTTGGTTCCAGTAGGTGATGATCAAGCACCACATGTTGAACAAACAATTGAAATAGTAAAAAAATTCAACAGTGTTTATGGTGATACATTAAAAGTTCCCACCTTGAAACTTGGTACCATCCCAAGATTAATTGGTACTGATGGCAAATCTAAGATGTCAAAAAGTATGAATAATACAATTAATTTTTCTGATTCAACACAAGATATAAAAAAGAAAATAATGCAAATGTATACAGATCCAAAAAGAATACACCAGACAGATCCTGGAGAGATTAAAGGTAACCCTGTATTTATATATCATAATGCATTTAATCCAAACAAAGAAGAAATTAAGGATTTAGAAAATAGATATAGGAAAGGTCAGGTTGGAGATATCGAAGTGAAAGAAAAATTATTTAATGCTATTGAGGCATTTATTAGTCCTATTAGGGATAAAAGATTAGAGTTTAATAATAGGGACGATTATTTGTATGATGTTCTAAAGGAGGGCACTCTAAGAGCGAGTGATGAGGCTCAAAAAACTATTTTGAGAGTTAGAGAATCTATGAAATTACTTAATTTTTAATTAATACTATGAAAATTGATTTAAAGCCACTGAAGGGATTTAGAGATTTTTATCCAGAGGATTACCTTAAAAGAGAAAAAATATTAGATGTAATGCATGAAGTCTCAAGAAATTTTGGATATTTACCTTATGATGGACCAACTTTAGAGAGATCATCTATATATGAGGTTAAATCAGGAGATAACATTGCTAGAGATGAATCATATACATTTCTTGATAGAGGGGAAAGAAAAGTATCTCTAAGACCTGAAATGACTCCAACGTTAGCTCGTATGATGGCTGCAAAATCTTCAGATTTTAAAAAACCCATCAGGTTATATTCAGTCCCTTCTATATTTAGAAATGAGAATCCTCAAAAAGGTAGGTCTCGTGAATCTATGCAATATAACGCAGATATATTGGGAGAACCTTCCTTAATGGCAGAAATAGAAATTATAGATATTTTCATAACAATACTTGAGAAATTGGGATTTGAAAAAAAAGATTTTGAGATTAAGGTTAACAATCGTGGTTTTATGGAAGATATTTTATCATCATATACTAATGACAGTAAATCACTCTTTGCATTAATAGATAGATATCTGAAATTACCTGAAGATGAGTTTATAGAAGAACTTAATAATTTGTTAATAGATAAAAAAAATCTAGAGAAAGTACTTGATTTTTTAAAAAATCAGGATTATAGCAATGATCCTACTATGGTTGCCTTGTTTGATTTAGCATCTGATTTGGGTATGGGTGATATATTACATTATGATCCTACTATGGTGAGGGGTTTTGATTATTACACAGGAATTGTTTTTGAAATATGGGACAGAACATTACAATTTAAGAGATCTATTGCAGGAGGAGGAAGGTATGAGAATTTAATTTCTCTTTTTGGAGGGGAAAAATTAGATGGTGTTGGTGCTGCTTTTTCCGATATAGTCATATTAGGGTTACTTGATTCATTTAATAAAAAAATTAAGGTGGATATAAAAGTTGATTATTTCATATCTACATTCGAAGATGTTCCTATCTACATATATAAAAACATTGCAGATGTTTTAAGAAATAATGGTAAAAGTGTTATCATAAATACTGCGAGTTCATGGTCTCTAACAAAGCAGTTAGGTTTTGCATCGAGTATAAATGTATCCAAAGTGCTAATCATTGGGAAGAAGGAAATAAAGGATAAGAGTATACTAATAAAGGATTTGAATAGAAACTCTCAAGAAGAGAAGCGACTAGATACTTTTTTAAAATAATGGGAAGAGAGATACTATACCAAAAATACAGGCCGAAGAAGTTTAAAGATATAATAGGTCAAGACCATATAGTTAAAGTACTTCAGAATGAAGTATTAAAGAATAATATAGCTAATGGATATCTATTTTTTGGTCCTCGTGGACTAGGAAAGACTTCCATTGCAAGAATATTCGCAAATGCTATCAATTGTAGTAATCCACAAAATGGAGAAATCTGTGGAGAGTGTAGTGAATGTATGGCCATACAAGAAGGATCTTTTATAGACCTTATAGAAATTGATGCAGCCTCAAATAGAGGAATTGATGACATAAGAGATATAAGAAGTAGAACTTATTTCACTCCAGTAATGGGTAAATTTAAAGTGTATATTATAGATGAAGTTCATATGCTTACCCCTGAAGCTTTTAATGGGTTACTCAAAATACTAGAAGAACCTCCTTCTAGTGTTGTATTTATCTTAGCAACTACAGAAGTTCATAAGGTACCTAAAACTATAGTGTCAAGATGTCAAAGATTTGATTTTAATCCTGCAAGTAGAGAAGATATTCTAAAGCAAATAAACTCTATAATAAAAGAAGAAAATCTTAGAATAAAAGATGAAATTAGAGATTTAATAGTTGCAAAATCAGAGGGTAGTTTTAGGGATTCTCTAACTAATATGCAGAAAATTATTAATGTTAGAGATGATATGTCATATGAAGAAGCTCTTAGCATATTAGGTGTATCAGGAGAGAGAGAGATCTTTGATTTATGGAATAATATATTTGAGGGTAATATAGACTCAGAAATAGATAGGATAGAAAAAAGTTCTATGAATGTAGCTACATTTATAAAGGACTCACTAGATATTTTCAGAAAGGTGCTAATTTATAAAGTTACCAAAGAAGATAATAACAATATATCAGAATTAAATATTTCTGATTATTCAGCTTCAGATATAGTAAATATAATAAATATCCTTATAAAAGCTTTAGATAATCTTAGAATTTCTTCTTTACCTACACTATCATTAGAAATTGCTCTTGTTGAAGTTATTAATTCTTTAAGTATAAATAATTCTATTGGTAATACAAATCAAACACAGTCAAAATCTATTAAGAAATCTGAAGAAAAATCTTTTATATCCAAGCAAGATAAAATTAAAAAAAATAATATAGATGATGTGCCTAGTAAGGATGAAAATTTAGATGAAGTAATAAGATCTAGATGGATAGATGTTATAGAAGGAACTAAGCCTTTTAATCATCATATGAGTGGTTTTTTATCAAGATCTGCTTTCGAAATTAATAATAATAACTTTACTATTATTGTTCCATTTCAATTTTATAAAGATATGTTAATGGTTGAGAAAAGTAAAGAGCATATGTTCAATATTTTGAAGAATATGTTTAATATAAATTTCAAGATTAACGTTAAGGTCCAAAAAGATGTTATTCCAATTCTATCACCACTAGGTGATGCTTCAGCTGATAATCCAGAGGAGCCTGGAATATCAGAAAATGATCTTAAAGATGTTTTTGATGTAGTGGACTAGAATATTATTAATAAAAATGCCGTTACTATTTAGTTTTTGGTATTTTTAATATATGCAAATATATGTTAATATTGTAAATATTATACTTATTTTATTGGAGAAATAATTATGGCTAATCCTTTTTCACAAGCTAGAGATTTAATGAAGTTGCAGGGTGAGGTGAAGAAAATGCAGAAAGATATGGAGAGTAGAAAATTTATAGGTGAATCTAATAAAGGCTTTGTTAAAATTTATCTTAACGGTACAGGTGAGATTTTAGACATAGTTATAGATGATATTCTTATTGGTATGGAGAGGAAAGTAGATCTTGTATCTCATATAAAGGATGCTTATAAAGATGCACAAAAAAAGATGTCTAGAGATATGGCAAAGGATATGGATCTCTCAAAACTAAAGAATTTTATGGGTGTTTGAATTATGGATCAGGATCCAATTTTATCGTTACAAAAAGAATTTGAAAAAATGCCAAGTATTGGAGCAAAATCAGCTTTGAGAATGGCATATTTCTATATATATAACAAAAACAATATAACCTCTCTAGAAAAAGCTTTGAAAGATGTTTATCTTAACATAGAGAATTGTAGCGTTTGTCATATGATTACACATAAAGATCAGAATCCATGCTCTTACTGTTCTGATCCAAAACGTAATAAGTATCAAATATGTGTTGTGGAAAATACTACTGATTTATTGTCAATAGAGAAATCTAATTCATATAAAGGTTTATATCATGTTCTTGGAGGTGTAATATCTCCTTTGAGTAATATCAAAGAAGAAGATTTATATATTAAAGATCTTGTGAGTAGAGTAAAATCTCTTGATAGTAAAGATAATATAGAAATAATACTTGCAACAAATTTTACTGTTGAAGGTGACGCTACAGCTACTTATATAAAAAATTTATTAAGGGATACCCCTAATGTGCAATTTACTAGGTTAGCTTCAGGCTTACCAGCAGGATCAGATTTAGAATATGTTGATTCATATACAATAGGTAGGGCTATTGATAAAAGAAGTGATTATGGTAGTTAAGCTCAAAGATACACAAACTGGACTTCATGAATTAAATCCCATCAAAGATAATACATTAAAGATATATACTTGTGGACCTACAGTGTATAACTATATTTCTATAGGTAATCTCAGGACATATATTGCATCTGACATATTAAAGAAAGGTTTATCATATGTTGGATATGAGATAGAAGATGTTATGAATATTACGGATGTAGGACACCTTGTTACAGATTCTGATACAGGTGAGGATAAACTTGATAAAAAGGCTAAAGCTGAAGGTAAGAGTGCATATGAGGTGGCAGATTTCTATACAAAATATTTTTACTCTTCAATAGAGAAAGTAAATATTAAACTACCAAAAATAGTATCAAAAGCGACAGATAATATAGATAAGCAAATAGAGATAATCCATACACTTGATAAAAAAGGTTTGGTATACAAAACAGATACTGGTGTTTATTTTGATATATCAAAAATAAAAGATTATGAAAAGTTATTGGGACAAGATATAAATAAGCAGAAGGTAGCTTCTAGGGCGAATGTAAAAATAGATACAACAAAAAAGAACCAAACAGATTTCAGGTTGTGGCAGACAGAGTATCCAAATCACGAGATGCAATGGGATAGCCCTTGGGGGAGGGGATTTCCTGGTTGGCATATTGAGTGTGCGGCTATTGTAAATAGATTTTTGGGTAATCATATTGATATACATACTGGGGGATATGATCTTATTTTTCCTCACCATTTCAATGAGAAACTTATATCTGAATCTGCATTTGGTACAAAATTTGTAAATTTTTGGGTTCATTCTGGATTGCTTCTTGTTGAAGGTGAAAAGATGTCCAAAAGCTTGGAAAATGTATATACTGTTGAAGACATAGAGGGTAAAGGTTTTGATCCATTATCATTGAGGTATCTATTTCTTACATCTCATTATTCTACAACATTGAATTTTACATTTTCATCTCTTCAATCAGCTCAGAATGCTTTATTCAGAATATATAATTTTGTTAAATTAAATAAATCTTTATTTGATAAAGATAAAAAAGTCAATTTAGAGTATAAAAATAAATTTGAAGAAAAAATTAAAAATAATATTGATGCTCCTGGTATGATTGATGTTCTGTGGCAGGTTATAAAAGATAAGAACTTAGATACTTCTTTAAAAATTTCTACTATTCTTGATTTTGATATGGTTTTATCTTTGGATTTACATAAATATCTTATGGATGAAGAAATTCCTCAAGATATCAGTAATATGTTGTTAGAGAGAAAAGAGTATAGAGAAAATAAAGAATGGAGTGAAGCAGACAATCTACGTCTAAAAATTGAAGATAGAGGTTATATTGTTATAGATTTGAAAGATAATACTTTTGTAATTAAAAAATAGATGATAGATATTCATAAAAATATTTCAAAAGATGCATTAAATATATCTAATATACTGTTTAAAAATGGGTATCAGTCTTATCTTGTTGGTGGTTCTATAAGAGATATTCTTATGAATAAAAATGATTTACATGATTATGATATTGCTACAGATGCAACTCCTGATGATTTGAAAAAGATGTTCAAGCATGCTATAGCTTTTGGAGAAAAATTTGGGACAATACTAGTAATATATAATGGTTTTAATTTTGAAATTACTACTTTTAGAACTGAATCTGATTACAAAGATCAAAGACATCCAGAAAAAGTTGTTTTTATAAAAGACATCAGGGAAGATTTAAAAAGGAGAGATTTTACTATGAATGCGATTGCTTTTGACATGAGATCAAATACTATTATTGATATTTTTAATGGGCAAAAAGATATAAAAAATAAGATTATCAAATGTGTAGGAGACCCAGATCTAAGATTTGATGAAGACCCTTTACGTCTTATTAGGGCTGTAAGATTTTATGTACAACTTAATTTTGATATTGATAAGACAACATATACCTCAATCAAAAATAATGCTCATAAAATAGCTACTGTATCTAAAGAAAGAATTCGTGATGAGTTTATGAGAATGATTTCTTTTGATAATCCAAGTAGGGGAGTAGAATTACTTAGGGATACGGGATTACTGGATTATATATTTCCAGAAATTAATATATGTTTGGGGGTAGAACAGAATAAATTTCATTCTTTAGATGTATATCATCATCTTTTATTATCAATGGATATGGCTGATAAAAGAGTTAGATTAGCTGCATTACTTCATGATATAGGAAAACCTCAAACAAAAGAGGGTGAACATTTTTTTGGTCATGAAAAAGTTGGTGCAGAAATGGCTGATAAGATGTTAAGAAGATTAAAATTTCCTAAAAAAGATATATCTCTTGTATCTAAGCTCATATATTTGCATCTTTTTAATTATGAAGATAAATGGACAGATTCTGCAATAAGGAGGTTTTTAAGAAGGGTTGAGAATGATGAAACTTTGGAACTCTTATTTTTGCTTAGAGAAGCTGATGAGCATGGTAATCCAATATCCAAATATGATTTTGCAAATTTAGATAAATTGAAAAATAGAATATCTAAAGTGAGGGACAAGGATGGGTACTTATCCTTAAAAGATTTAAAATTAAATGGTGATGATTTGATAAAAATAGGTTATAGTGACGGGATAGATATAGGAAAAGAATTGCAGACGTTACTTATAAGAGTTATTGAAGATCCAGGTATAAACAGTCAGAAAAAACTTTTAAAAATGGCACAGGATGATTTTATTAAATTTAAAAAGTATGATTAATATCCAATCATTCTATAATTTTGAAGATGAGAATATATCTTGCATATATATAAAATCTGAAAAGTATAATATCCTTATAAATTGTGGTATTTTACATCCAAATATGCCATTTGGAATGTTTCCCTTTGACCCTAAATTAATAGATTTTCTATTTTTATCGAGTGCAGATATAAAGGAATCAGGTTTAATTCCCAGACTTATCAAAGAGGGATTTGATGGAGAAATATATTCTACCAAAGAGACCTTTGAATTGTATGATTATATAATTAAGAATGCGGCTTTAATAGAAAAAGAGGAGATTCAACAAAACAAGCATTATATGTTGTATGACAATGTATCAATAAATAAATCACTCTCTATGTTTAGTTTTTTAGATAAAAGATCAGAAGTAATTTATGATGATTTAAGTCTACAAATATTTTTTTCTGGTTATATGCCAGGTTCCTTTTCTATTAAATTAATGATTGAAGGAAAAAATTTAATTATATTAAGTAACCTATGTTCTAGTGATCAACATATGTATAAAAAAGATACTATAAAAATCAATAAAGAAGACATTGTTGTTATTCAAGGTTATAGTGTCAATGATGAGTATAATTATAAAAATGACATAATGAAATTTGAGGATATACTGGATAATGCGATTTTGGCTGAAGGTAATATATTATTTCCAGTTTTTTCTCCGGTAGCTATTTTTAATATACTTTCTCAGCTAGATAAATTTTTTAGGTCTAAAAATATAGATAATATTCCAATATTTATCGATGGTCTATTCTTTGATAAATTTATTAAATTTCTGAATATCCATAAATATAAATATAATCTGCCAATTGATAATATTAATTATATAGAAGATAGCTCAAAATCTTTGAGGTTAGTGCAAAAATCTTTATCTAAGATAGATAAAAGAAGAGCTGTTCAATCACAAGTAATAATAGCTTCTGGGGAACGTATGATTAATTATTTAAAAAAGAATGCTGTATTTAAAAAAACTGCTATAATTCTAACAGAGCAAACAACTAAAGGGACTTTTGAGTATGAAATTGAGAATCATACTGATATATCTTATAAAAATAAAAATTATAAGATAAGGGCAAATGTTGCTCAATGTTTAAGTTTTTCTGGATATATTTGTTATGATGATATAATGCCATTGTTGAATAATGGAGGTATAAATATTATTCAAATGGGTGGCTCAGATTATTTATTGGAACGTCTTAATAATTCAAATAATGTAATAGAAAAGCGTTTATCTGGCGAAACATATATTTTAAAATAAAACGTTATGTCTTTAAGAATAGGTATAGTAGGTCTTCCAAATGTAGGCAAATCAACATTATTTAATGCTCTGACAGAAAATTCAGTCCCTGCAGAAAATTTTCCGTTTTGTACTATTGATCCTAACGTAGGTGTTATTAATGTTTATGATGATAGACTATATAAAATAAATGAAATAACCAAATCAAATAAAATTGTTAATGCAACTGCTACTTTTGTTGATATAGCGGGTATAGTGAAAGGAGCACATAAAGGTGAAGGTTTGGGAAATCAATTTTTATCACATATTGGAGAGGTGGATCTTATACTTGAGGTGGTGAGAGATTTCAAAAATGATAATATCATACATGTAGAGGATGGTATTAACCCAGTAAGAGATATAGAAATTATAAGGTATGAATTCTTATGCAAGGATATTGAAAAAGTTCAGTCTCTTAAATCTAGATTTGAAAAGGCAGCAAAAAAAGATCCTTCAAATAATAAATACATTCAGGTATTCAATATGATTATAGACAATTTTGATAAAGGTATCATGGTAACAGAGATGGACCTCAAAGATGATCAACAAGAATTAATAAAGGAGTTTAATTTTCTTACAAACAAACCTTTTTTAATGTTATACAATATTGAAGAGTATAAGGCCTATTATGAAGGAAATAATATTTATCTTAATATACTTTTTGAATATGAATTATCTAAAATGGATAGATCTGATAGAGATAAATTTTTAGCTGACCTTGGTATTTCTTTGTCTGGTATTGATTTATTATCGAATATTTCATTTGAGAAGCTTGGATTGCAAACGTTTTTTACTGAAGGTGAAAAAGAAGTAAGAGCTTGGAGTATAACCAAAGGAACAAATGCTGTGAATGCTGCTGGAGTGATTCATACTGATTTTACAAAAAAATTTATTAAAATGGAGGTTGTATCATTTGATGATTTTATCAAATATAAAGGTTGGATTGGGGCTAAAGAAAATGGTTGTTTAAAGATAGTTGGTGCTGATTATATACTTCAAGACGGAGATATTGTAATTGTTAGACATTCATAAATAAATTGGTTGGAAAAATGGCTGTTATATTGAAGAATCTAGGTATTAATTAGATCTTAATAATAAATTGTAATTATTCAATAATAAATAATATATGGTGGAGATGGTGGGGATCGAACCCACATCCAATGAAGTTATTATATATATGGAATTACAAGTTTACCAATTTAAAATTTTAAAGATAATTATTCAAAAATTAGCAAACAATAATTACCTTGATACTGTTCTTTATGTCATATTAAATCGTAGGTATCATAGTTTAATATCTAGCTTATATTTGTTTAAACAAAATAATAAACTCAAGCAGGTTTACTATTTCATCCTAAATGTGTTGTTTACGCAACATTTAGATAGAAAGCAGGTTTTGCGAATATAGCGTTAACTACTGCACTAACCTTACTTTTTATATTGTTTACATTTGTGTTTTTAGAAATTTTTTAAAAGATTTCTAAATCTTTACTTGCCATGTATATAACAGAATTCCTTGTCAAGACCGATCATCCCCATATTTATTTATAATTAAAGAACACAACTTTTAATTTTACCATATTTATGTTAATCTTTCAATAATATGGCATACAGACACAAAGAAGATATAAATCTGTTACATAATATTGAAGGCCCAGTTGGCTCTTTTGATATTTTTTATTCGTGGGTATTTAAAATAGGTAAACATATCTTAATAGGTGTTGAAGTACTTGTTGTAATAGCTTTTATCTTTAAAATATTTTTAGATAGTACATATGCCAGTGTTGTTAATAAATCAAATTCTCTCCAATCAAAGTTAAATTCCACTTCAATGGTTACTAAGGTGAATAAGATTACAAAGTATCAGCAGAGTATTAATACGATAACAAGTTTAGAGACTTTTAAAGAAAAAACTGGAATTACTTTATATGACATATTGCATCTTATACCATCAGGGATAGTTGTAACAAATGTAAGTTTAGATATTAATAAGTTCCTTATTTCTGGTACTGCTTCAACGTATGCTCAATTACAAATTTTATCAAATAATTTTACCCATGATTCTTCGCAGTTTAGTAATGTACTTATTCCACAACTGACTAATTCTAGTTTACAATCTATAAATAATATAAATTTTTCTTTATCTGCAAATTTAATTAATAAACAATGAGAAGTTTTGATTATCAAAAAGAAAAACAGTTATTTTTGAACAGCTTTAATAATAAAAGATATGTACTTTATTATTATATGAGTTTTTCTATAGTTCTTATTATTATATTTATTGCATTTATAATATATCCTATAACTACTGATATGATAAAAGAGAATAATCAGATTACCTCTGTCAAAGCTATGAATGTTCAAATGCAAAATAGAATTAACCTTATTAACTCAACATACTCAATATACTCTAATAAGGTAGCTAAAAATACTACTGCTGTTAATAATGCTTTGCCTAAAAATCAAGATACTGCATTCATATTTGGTAATGTATATCAGATATTCCAGAATAATGCTTTACAACTTGATTCTATTGCTTTTTCAAATAATATTAATTCACAATTAGAGGTTGCAATAACCCCATTTTTTGCATCTGCATTTCCGATAGATATTACTGGGGCGGGAACATATCAGAATCTATTATCTGCTTTAGCAACGTTATCTGCATATCCACAAAGGATAGTTGTATACAATGTTTCATTTGCTGCATCCAATAACAATCTAAGTAACAATTTTATTGGTTCTTCTGGGTTATTTCAATTGAGTGCAATAGTATTTTATTCTAAATTATAATTATGAAGAAATTTTTTACTATTATAATCTTTACATTTGTAGTATTTATAATATGGATAGGTTTTTCTCTCTATTCTGCTATATCAAAGCCACCTGTTGTAAATATCTCTCCCTCAAATATAGCCAATTTTAATACAGATTTACAACTCAATACATTAAATCGTATTGTAACTGATCAGAAGTATATTTGTGTAAACAATAATTTTACAGTTAAGTCCTGTTCTAATAAAACCCAAATATGATCTATAAATTTAATATATAGTTATTTTCTAATTCTGGCTGCTATAGCAAAGTACATAAAATACTTTTCTAACTCTAAGGCATCTTCTTCATTAAATGTTTCACTAAATAAACTACTAATGAATTGATCCTTGGAGCGTAATACTTCTTTTGTTCTTATAGAATTTTTTTTTATTAAAGTATCTATTGTTGCATCAAACAACCCTAGAGCTCTAGTTACGGATAAAGTTTCATATTGTTTATTATTTTCTCTTTTTGCCTTAAAAGCTCTACTAATTTCACTATATATATTACCCATCTGTTCGAATATATTCATTTTTGACCATGCTTTATAATTGATCGTATAATTATTCATTTCGTTATCTTTACTTTGATTAAATCTAGGATTAATTGGCGAATTTTTTCATTCTCTATATTTCGTGATATATTATTTTGACTCGGACGGATGTTTATCATAGAATCAAATTCTACAAATTTATCAGTATTAAATTTTTCTGGGTACAAATTTATACCCCATATATCTTTTTGTTTAGATCCATTTTCTAATAGAAATTGTTCTCCATCAACATGCATTTCAAGGTTAACTACCAATAGTTCACCTTCTATGTCTACGACAGCTTTCACTAGGTTGCCATACATCTCATGTGCCATGTTTGTTAACTCTTTAATACTTATGGTGTCTACTTGTTTCATTTCTTGATTCTACACCAAAATTTAACATTTTTCTATATTTTTTGGACTATATAATATAGTCAACATTCTAAATTACTTTGAAGATATATTGACAATAAAATTATAATATGATATATATATCTACATACATTATTACGACTTGATGAAGGTTGATCACCGATAAAAATATAGATTTTTATGAAGCCTCTTTTGTGCCTAGGGGTGTTTTTGTGTGTTCGATGTTTTAAAGTCAGTGTTTTATTAATTATTTAGTAAGTTACTATGCAACAAAGAATCAATCTTGCTACATCTAATAAATATAATAAGTATTTTGAGTATCCAAATTTAATAGAAGCACAGAAAAAATCATATGAATGGTTCTTAAATGAGCATCTTAGAGAGCTATTTGAAGAAATAAATCCAGTTGTTGACAATACAGGAAAGTTGTGGATTCTAGAATTTTTAGATTATAGATTTGGTGAAGTAAACAGGAGTGTTAGAGAGGCTATAAGAAAGGGGTTGAGTTATGATAAGTCTTTGTATTTTAATGTAAGGCTTACCAATAAGGTTTCTGGGGAGATTAAAGAGCAAGAAATATTTATAGCAGAACTTCCTATTATGACAGATAGAGGTAGTTTTATTATAAATGGTCACGAAAGAGTTGTAATTCACCAAGTAGTAAGGTCTGAAGGTATACTTTTTACAGAAGGTGATAAGAAAGCTGTACGTAATAAAGTGTATTTTGCAAAGCTTATAACATCTATAGGCCCATGGTTGACTTTTGAAGTAAATGCTCACAATGTTATGTCATTAAAGCTTGCTCCTAAGAAGCCCAAGATTCTTGTAACTACACTTTTAAGAGCTTTGGGTTATTCAACTAATACTGAGATTTCGAATTTGTTTTCTGATGTAGATACAAGTAGCGAGTCTAGATATATTGAATCTACTCTAGCAAAGGATCCTACGCACAATAATAATGAAGCTGTTTTAGAGATATATAGGAAAATAAGACCTGATATAGCAGTAAATTATGAAAATGCTTTGTTATATATTAATAGTCTATTTTTCAATCCTAGAAAATTATTTCTTGGTAAAACTGGTAGGTATAAATTAAACAAGAAATTGGGTTTAAATATTCCTGTTGAAGCAAACAATTATGTTCTTACTAATATGGACATAATTGCTATAATTAAAAGATTAATTCAAGTAAATAATGGAGAGATGGATCCTGATGATGTTGACTCATTATCTAATAGGAGAGTAAAGAGTGTTGGTGAGTTGATGGGAGACTATTTAAGAATAGGTGTAAGAAGAGTTGAGAAGATAATAAAAGACAGAATGAGTATTATGTCTTCAGATGAAGTGCTTACTCCTTCAATGCTTGTAAGTGCAAAACCTTTTGTTTCTGTTATAAATGAGTTCTTTGGGAGTAGTTCTGTATCAGTATTTATGGATCAGGATAATATACTATCAGAGATCTCTAATAAAAGAAGGGTTACTGCTGGAGGGCCAGGAGGTCTGACTAAAGAAAGTGCTACATTTTCGGTTCGTGATGTTCATTATTCACAATACTCTAGACTATGCCCTGTAGAGTCTCCAGAAGGTCCTCAGATTGGTATAGTTAACCATCTTTCTGTATATGCTAGAATAAATGATTATGGTTTTATAGAGGCTCCTTATAGAAAGGTATTTCATTCTATTTCATTTGACTCAGATGAAATAGTTGGGAGAATAATTAAGAAAGATATAAAGGTAGATTCAAAAACATATAAGCAAGGGACTGTTATAGATAAAGATTTAGCCGTAAAGATAAAAAAAGCAAAACTTAAGGATATTGATGTTATTGCTTATTTATCAAATGAAATTATATATTATGATGTTGATGAGGAGTTTAATCTGAAAATTTCAAGTTTAAGTGTAAAAATAGATGAATATGGAAATATATTAGATTCTGTTATACAGATAAGATCAAGAGGTGAATATACTTTAGGGTCAGTAGATGATGTAAATCATATAGAAGTTTCTACATCCCAGATTGGAGGTGTTTCACTAAACTTAATCCCATTCTCTGCAGGTAATAAAGCTGATAGGACATTGATGGGGTCTAATATGCAGAAGCAAGCAGTACCTCTTGTTAATCCTGAAGCGCCACTTATAGGTACAGGGTTTGAATCCGTTGTAGCAGAGAATTCTAATAGAGCTGTTTTTGCTTATAGTGATGGAATTATCGAATATGCTGATGCAGGAAAAGTTATTGTCAAATATGATAAGGGTGAGAAAGAAACATATTATGTGGACAAATTTGTACCTACAAATAAAAAAACATCTTTCTCCCAAACTGCTTTACTAAAGAAAGGTAATAAAGTTTCAAAAGGAGATATTATTGTTGACGGACCAGGGATGGATCATGGAGAGCTTGCTTTGGGTAGAAATTTGGTTGTAGGGTATATGATGTATGAAGGTTATAATTATGAGGACGGTATAGTCATATCAGAACGCTTAATAAAAGAAGACCTTCTTACTTCTGTGCACGTACAGTCATATACTCAAGATATAAAGGAAACAAGACTTGGGAATGAGATACATACAAGAGATATACCAAATGTTTCTCTGCATTCACTACGTAATCTTGATGAGCAAGGTATTGTTAGAATAGGTGCATATGTAGAATCTGGAGATATATTAGTAGGTATAGTAGCTCCTAAAGGTGAAGTAGAACTTACTGCCGAAGAAAAGCTTCTAAGATCTATTTTTGGTGATGTTGCAAAAGATGTAAGAGATAATTCTTTAAGGATTCCAAACGGAGAAAAGGGTATTGTTATAGATGTTGAAATTTTAGAAAGAAGTGATGATTCAAATAAATTAAATCCTGGTGTTATAAAACAAATTAAGGTTTGGGTTGCTAGGACACACAAGGTAGGGTTAGGTGATAAATTATCTGGAAGATTTGGAGACAAAGGTGTTGTATCTAAAATATTACCAGTAGAAGACATGCCATATTTAAAGGATGGTACTCCTATAGATATAATTTTATCACCTTCTAGTATTACAAAGAGGCTTAATTTCGGACAATTAAATGAGATATATTATGGTGAAATAGCAAAACGAGCAGGGTTAAATTTTGCTTTTCCTATATTTTCTAGAATGGATGAGGATAAATTAGAAAGTATAAAGAAAAAATATGATGTTGGTGAAATTGAAGATAAGGTATTACTTCGTGATGGGAGAAACAGCGAATTATTTGAAAATAAGGTTTCAGTTGGTCCTAGATATATACTAATGCTTGATCATCTTGCTGATACCAAAGTTACTGCACGTTCCACAGGTCATTATACTGTTGTAAATCAACAGCCACTTGGAGGAAAGGCACAAATGGGAGGACAAAGATTTGGAGAGATGGAAGTTTGGGCATTGGAAGCTTATGGTGCAGCAAGTACTCTTCAAGAGATGTTATCTATAAAATCTGATGACATTATTGGAAGATCTGAAGCATATAAATCAATAATTCAGAATAAGAAGATTCAAATGGTTGGAATCCCAGAATCATTTAAAGTATTACTTTTGGAGCTAAAATCCTTAGCTTTGAATATCGAACCTATTGATGTTGTCGTGGAATCAACTCCAGAGGAAGTTGCAGAGGAAAGTGTTTTACCTGAAGATGTTTTTATAGAGAATGATGAGGAAGTTAATGCAGTTTTAAATGACAGTAGTGTCGAAAGTTTAGAAGAAGAGTAATTTTAATTTATATTGTATTATTATGATAAAAGATTTTAAAGCATTAAAAATAACTCTAGCATCACCTGATAATATACAGGATTGGTCTCATGGTGAAGTTAAAAAAGCAGAGACTATCAATTATAGAACTCAAAGACCTGAAGTTGGAGGTTTAATGTGTGAGAAAATCTTTGGTCCTACAAAAAATTATGAATGTTATTGTGGAAAATATAAAAAAATAAGGTATAAAGGTATAATTTGTGATAAATGTGGTGTAGAAGTCACAACAAGAAATGTCAGAAGGGAGAGAATGGGTCATATTAAACTTGCATCTCCGGTGACTCACATATGGTATGTACATGAGGTTCCTAATAAATTATCATTGCTTTTAGATATTACTCAAAAGAAGCTTATATCAGTATTATATTTTTCAAGATATGTAGTTCTTGATATTGATGAAGAAAATAAAACTAAGGCAATTGATTTTATCAAAAATAGGATAGAAGAGGAGGAAAAAGTACATAAGGAAGATTTGCAATCTAAGATTGATGCTATAAAAGAGGAAAATGCATCAGTTATAAAAGAAATGAATAAGGAATCTAAAGGATCTGGATCCAAAGATGAAAAAAATACTGAGGCTCTAGAATTACAAGTTGAGAAAATTAATTTTAAATATAGGCAAAAAATAGCAAAACTCAAAGAGGAACAGGACCTTATATTTGCAGAAATATCTAAAGCTAATCAAGATCTTTTAGCATTAGTAAAGAGAATGGTTGTAGGTGAAGTTGTATCTGAGGAAGAATATGGAAGACTTATAAGTAATGATTTGGAATTTTTCAAATTAGGTATGGGAAGTGAGGCTATAAGAACACTATTATCAAGGATAAATCTAGAGGAATTGTCACAGGCACTATATAAGGATATTAATGCAAAATCAATACAAAAAAGAGTAAGAGTTATCCAGAGACTTAAGATTGTAGAAGGATTTAGAAAGAATAATATGAAACCAGAATGGATGGTACTTGATATTATTCCAGTAATTCCTCCTGATTTGAGGCCAATTATTCAATTACCTGGGGGTAGATTTGCAACATCAGATTTAAATGATTTGTACAGGAGAGTAATAAATAGAAATAATAGACTTAAGAAACTTGTTGATCTTGGAGCACCAGATGTAATATTAAGAAATGAAAAGAGGATGTTACAAGAGAGTGTAGATGCATTGTTTGATAATCAACATAGACCATCTCCTCCAGTTTTAAATTCAAGGAGAATTCCATATAAATCATTGTCTGACAATATAAGGGGAAAATATGGAAGATTTAGAGAGAATTTGCTAGGAAAGAGAGTAGATTACTCAGGAAGAGCAGTGATAACTGCAGGACCTGATTTAAATTTGTATCAATGTGGGTTACCTAAAAAAATGGCTTTAGAATTGTTTAAGCCTTTCGTTATGAGAGAGATACTGTATAGGGATCTTGCACCTAATATAAAAGGGGCAAAGATGTTGTTTGAACAAGCAACTCCAGAAGTATGGGATATTTTGGAGGAAGTTATAAAAGATAGACCTGTTCTTCTAAATAGGGCACCTACTTTACATAAACAAGGTGTTCAAGGATTTTATCCTATACTTATTGAAGGAGATGCTATAAAATTACACCCTCTATCTTGTGATGGATTTAATGCAGATTTCGACGGTGATGCTATGGCTGTCCATGTTCCTTTATCAGATGAAGCTATTGAAGAGGTAAAGAATCTTATGATGGCACATAGTAATTTGTTCCTTGCTGCTGATGGAGCACCAGTTATAACGCTAAAAAGAGATATGGTTTATGGTTGTTATTATTTAACTTCTATAGCCAAGGAATCTTTACAGTTTACCTTTAGCTCTCCTGAAGATTTATTATCAGCTCAAGAAAAAGGTCTAGTACATTTTAGAGAACTTGTTAATGTAAGGATAGATGGAAAAATGGTAAAAACTACTGCTGGTAGGATAATATTTAATAATGTTTTACCAGAAGAAATTCCATATGTTAATGAAATAACCAATGATACATTGATAACCAGTATAATAATATCTTGTGTTGAGAAAATTGGTGCAAAGGATACTATTCCAGTACTTGATAAACTCAAAGATTTAGGTTTTAAATATGCTCTAAAATCTGATTTTTCAATATCACTTTCAGACTGTAAGATATTACCTGAGAAGGATAGTATGATTGCTGAAACAAATTTAAAAATTGAGAAACTAGTTGACTCATATAAGGAAGGTCTAATTACAAAGGGGGAAAGGATCCAGTTATCAACAGTTTTGTGGAAAGAAGTGACTGATTCAATAGCAGATAAATCTCTTGCTAATTTGGATGATTCTAATATTTTTAAAACCATAGTGACAAATAAATTTATGGGTGCAAATATAGATCAATTAAAACAGATAATAGGGATGAAAGGTCTTGTTATTGACCCTACAGGAGGTATAGTTGAATTACCTGTAAAATCTAATTATGTTGAAGGATTTTCAGTTTTTGAATACCTTGTGGAAGCTAGATCTACTAGAAAAGGTCTTGCTGATGTGGCTTTAAAAACTTCTAATACTGGGTATCTTACAAGAAGAATGGTTGATGTTGCTCATGATGTAATAATAAGAGAGGAAGATTGTAAGAATTTTGGAGAAGGTTATGAAATTGCAAAATCAGATAAAAGAGAGCTTAAATTTGAATTGAGGATTTATGGAAGAGTACTTGCATCTGATATTAAAGTTGGAGGTAAAACAGTTTATCCAGTAAATACTATTATTGATAGAGCTACTGCACATGATATAGCAGATAATCCTGATATAGATAAAGTGTATTTGAGAACTCCTCTAACTTGTGGTTCTCAATATGGGCTTTGTACTATGTGTTATGGTTACAATATGAGTGATAATAAACTTGTTGGTATAGGTACTGCAGTAGGAGTTATTGCGGCTCAGGCTGTTGGACAAAAAGGATCTCAGCTAACACTAAATTCAAAACATGTTTCAGGAATCATAGGAGGAGCAGATATGTCTAGAGGATATTCTAGGATTGAAGAACTTATGGAAGCAAGAATACCTAAAGGGGAAGCAAAAATAGCAGATATATCAGGAACTGTATCTATTGAAAATGTTGATTCTAAAGTTAGAGTACAAATTATAGGTGATCAAAAAGTTAGACAGGATTATGTTCTTATTAAGGATGATGTTGTTGCTTTTGTAGGAACAAAGAAAGTTTTGCCTGGAACATTACTTTATACTCACAAAAATGGAATTCAGGTTGTAGCTCCATTTAAAGGTACCGCAACAATAGACAAAGGTAAGGCATTTATTGAGAGTGATAAAGTACAATCAAAAGAATATTTATTTGATGATGACGAGATACTGCTTGTACAGGATGGAGAAAAGATAACAGAGGGTACTGAGATAACAGGGGGTAATATTAATCCAAACATACTACTTAAAACATTAGGTATTATGAAAGCTGAAAAATATATAATTGACAATCTTTTATATACTTATGAGGATCAGGGTATTACTGTATATGATAAACATATTGAAATCATAGTTTCTCAGATGGGAAGATATGTAAGAGTTACTAACCCTGGAGATTCAGATGTATTACCTGGATCATATAAGGATATATTCTTCATAAATGAAGAAAATAAGAAAATAAAAGAGTTTGGTGGTAAGCCTATTATCTTTGAAAGAAGATTGTCAGGTATAACAATAGCGGCATTACATACAGAAAGTTTCTTGTCTGCCGCATCTTTCCAAGAGCAGGTAAGAGTATTATCAGATGCTGCAGTATCTGGTAAGATAGATTACTTGCGTGGATTGAAAGAAAATGTTATTATTGGGCGTAAAATTCCTGTTGGGGAAAAAGCTAGAATCTAGATTTTTGTAGATACTATGACATGGATTTTGAAATTTAAATATTAATTTAAATATATATTATGGCAAGATTGTCACAACTTGTAAGAAAACCTAGAAAAGATAAAGTGAAAAAGACTAAGTATAAAGCTTTGGCTTTTTCATATAACTCTTTGAAAAATCGGTATATAAAAAACAATTCTCCTTTCAAGAGAGGGGTTTGTACTGTAGTAAGAACTACTACTCCTAAAAAACCTAATTCTGCGATAAGAAAGATTGCCAAAGTTAGGCTTTCAAACAGATCAGAGATTACAGCATATATTCCAGGTGAAGGACATAAACTCCAAGAACACTCTGTTGTTCTTGTAAGAGCAGGAAAGGTTCCTGACGTTCCTGTTGCTAAATATCACATTGTAAGGGGAACCTATGATGATGCTGGAGGAGTTGAAAATAGGAAGAAAGGAAGATCTAGATATGGAACTAAAAAAGCTAAATAATATATAATAAAAATAATGAGAGGAAGAAAAGCACCAAAAAGACAAATAAATCCTGATATAAAAATGAACAGCGTTAAAGTCGAAAAGTTCATAAATAATTTAATGGTGGGTGGTAAGAAGTCTATTGCAAGAAAAGTTTTCTATTCATCAATAGATCAGGTGGCAGGTGAAGTTAAAAAAGATCCATTGGATGTTTTTCTAAAAATAATGGATAATGTTTCTCCAACAATAGAAGTACGTTCAAGAAGAGTGGGGGGGGCTAATTATCAAATTCCAGTTCCAGTCTCCTCTCAACGCGCAGAAGCTCTTGCAATAAGATGGATTATTCAATCTGCCAGATCTAAAAAAGGTATGCCTATGGATGAAAGATTAAAGAATGAATTTTTAGATGCATATAATAATACAGGTCTTGCGATTAAAAAGAAAACTGATGTCGAAAAGATGGCAGAATCTAATAGGGCATTTTCTCATTTAGCTTAATTTAAAATAATAATTTCCTATATATGGATAAGATAAGAAACATAGGTATTATTGCTCATATTGATGCTGGAAAAACAACATCAACAGAAAGAGTTTTATATTATACTGGAAAAACATATAAAATTGGAGAAGTTCATGAAGGTGAAGCTGTAATGGATTGGATGGCTCAAGAAAAAGAGAGGGGAATTACTATTACATCAGCTGCTACAACTACATTTTGGACATTGGGATCATCAAAATATAGAATTAACATTATAGATACACCTGGACATGTGGACTTTACTGCAGAAGTAGAGAGGTCTTTAAGAGTGCTTGATGGGGGAGTTGTAGTTTTCGATGGTAAGATGGGTGTAGAACCACAATCTGAAACCGTGTGGAGGCAAGCTGATAAATACAATGTTCCAAGAATATGTTTTGTGAATAAACTTGATGGTATAGGTGCCGATTTTTATATGTCATATAAATCTATAGTTGAGAGATTAGGTGCTAATATAGTAGTTATGCAACTTCCAATAGGAATAGAATCTAATTTCAAAGGTATTGTTGATCTTGTAGAGAATAAGGCATATATGTATAAAAATGATCTTGGTACAGATATTGAGACAATAGAAATTCCAGAAGATATGAAGGCAGAGGTAGAAGAATATAGGGCAAAGCTTTTTGAAAAAGCTGCAGAATGTGGAAGTAATGATGTTATGGAAAAATACCTAAATGGGGGAGAATTAACAAATGAAGAGATATATTCGTCACTGAGATCTGGGGTTATATCAAATACTATTTTTCCTGTTTTTTGTGGATCTGCCTTAAAGAATAAAGGTGTACAGTTACTCCTTGATGCAGTAGTAAGATTCTTACCTTCTCCTTTAGACACTCCACAAGTTGTAGGAGAAGACAAGAAAGGTGAAAGTGTAAATATAGATATTAGTGATAATGCCCCGTTTTGTGCTTTAGCTTTTAAAATCATGGTTGATCCAAATGTTGGTAAACTTACATTTTTTAGAGTATATGGGGGTAAAGTAAAAAAAGGGTCATATATTCTTAACTCCACAAAAGGTGTAAAAGAAAGAGTATCTAGAATACTTTTGATGCATGCTAATCATAGAGAAGAGATCGATGAACTTGGTGCAGGTGAAATAGGTGCTCTTGTTGGACTAAAAGACACTGTAACAGGAGATACACTTACTGATGAATCCTACCAAGTTTTGCTTGAAAATATTACATTTCCAGAGCCTGTTGTATCTATAGCAATTGAGCCTAAAACTAAACAAGATCAAGAAAAAATGTCTTTAGCCATACATAAACTCGCAGAAGAAGACCCTACTTTTAAAGTAGAATCTGATATTGAGACTGGTCAGACAATAATCTCAGGTATGGGGGAATTACATCTTGATATTATCGTAGATAGAATGAAAAGGGAGTTTAATGTTGATGCAAATGTTGGTAAACCTCAGGTTGCATATAGGGAAACTATAACTGAAGAGGCTCGTGCTGAAGGAAAATATATAAAACAGTCTGGAGGAAGAGGACAATATGGACACTGTTTCTTACGTATTGAACCTAATGATACTGGTAATGGGTTTGAATTTAAGAGTGAAATTAAAGGAGGAGCAATACCTCAAGAATATATACCTGCTATTGAGAAAGGTATAAAAGAGACAATGATGAGCGGTACTGTAGCGGGATACCCAGTAGTTGATATAAAAGCAGCTGTGTATGATGGATCATTCCATGAGGTTGACTCATCAGAGATGGCATTTAAAATTGCTGCATCAATGGCATTTAAAGATGCTATGAATAAAGCAGCTCCAGTACTATTGGAACCTATAATGAAAGTAGAGGTTGTTACCCCAGATGAGTTTATGGGGGCTGTTAATGGTATTCTAACTGCAAAAAGAGGCCTTATCTTGGGTGTATCCAATAGAGGAAATGCAAGAGTTATACAGGCAGAAGTCCCACTATCAAATATGTTTGGTTTTACTACAGAGTTAAGATCTATAACGTCTGGAAGGGGTGCCTCCTCTATGGAGTTTGAGAAATATTCAATAGTTCCAAGGAATATTGTAGAAGAAATACAAAAAGGTATATAGAAAAATATCTGCTCTATGACCACTATTCATATTAATCTTACAATTAAGTAAAGTAATACTTCAGTTTCAATGTTATTTTTATCAATATGTAATACTTATTGACAATGTAATATAATTTTGATAGCATGAATACATGCAATATATAGTATCTGTAACACAAAAAGGTCAAGCAACAATACCTGTACAAATTCGTAATAAGTTTGGTATGGGTGCCAATACTAGGGTAATTTTTGAAATTACAAATGATAATGAGGTAATGCTTAAACCAACTGTAGATTTTTTTAAATTTAGAGGGTCAATTAAAGCAAAGAAACCATTTGATATTGGAGCTATGGAAAAAGCTATACAAAATGAAATTGTAACTGGATATGCAAAAAAATCTACTTGATACAAATATAATTATTAGATTCTTAGTAAATGATGACCTTAAAAAGGTTGATAGAATAGTAAATCTTTTAAAAGATAAAACCAGTAAAAACATATTATTAGATACTATAATAGCAGAAATAATTTGGGTGCTATTATCATATTATTCTCTAGATAAAAAAGAAATTATAGAGAAGCTTAGAGCTTTGATACATGTTCATACGATAGAGTGTAATGAATTGCTCATTGAAAGAGCGTTGACAGTATGGGGAGCTAACAACATTTCATATATAGATGCTTACATAATATCAGTGGCAGAATTAGATAATATAAATCTTATATCATATGATAAAAAGTTGACTGGAGTATCTAAGACAATATCTAGAGAGCCCTAATCTATATTTATTGATGTAGTTTTGGTTTTAACCCAATCCAGTAAAAATTCAATTAATTGAGCAAGTACGTGATTAATATTAATTTATTTTGTATAATGTAGGTTACATACTAGCATTGTGTGCCAGCATTGTGTGCCGGAATGGCGGAATTGGTAGACGCACAGGACTCAAAATCCTGCAAGAGCAATCTTATGTGGGTTCAAGTCCCGCTTCCGGCAGATTATATCTGGTATATATAACTTTATTAAATATAATTATTATGGCAACATTATCTTCAAATGAATTAAGACAAGGAACTGTTTTTAAAGATGGTTATGATTATTTTATAGTATTAAAATATGACAGAGTTGTTCAAGGAAGGGGAGGAATGACAGTAAAAATAAAGGTGAAAAATCTTAAATCTGGGTCTATAGTAGAGAAAGGATATAAGGGTAATGACAAGGTTGAATCCGTGGATCTTTCAAAAAGAAGTGCTCAATTTCTCTATTCTGATGGTGTAAACTTACATTTCATGGATACAGATACATTTGATCAGGTGGAAGTTGAAGGACAAAATAAATATTTTAAAGAAGGAGATAAGGCTATTATATCTTATCTTGAGGGTGACCCTATAAGTGTAGATATTCCTAATGTGGTATCATTAAAGGTAGCATACACAGATGAAGGAGGCAATAGTGGAAACACTGTATCTAATGCTTTGAAGGAGGCAAAAATGGAAACTGGTATTACTGTTATGGTACCTCTTTTTATCAAAACAGGAGAAGTAATTAAAATAAATACTGAAAATAATGAGTACAAAGGAAGAAAATAATATATCTGAATCTAGTATAACAAAGATTGTTTTGGACAATAACGTTAGACTTATACATTGTAAAATCCCAACATCTTCCTTTGTAACAATTGAAATTTCAGTTTTGGCTGGATCTAGAAATGAGAGTGATGATGAGATGGGCATAGCACATTTTCTGGAGCATACAATGTTTTCTGGTACAGATAAAAGGCCTAATAATAAGGTAATAGGGTTTGAAATAGAGTCCTTGGGTGGAAGTATGAATGCTTTTACATCAGAGGAAACTACTGCCTATTATATAAAAATTCCATATGAAAATTTTACTAAAGCATTCGAAATTTTATCAGATATGTTTCTACATTCTAATTTTAATAGTTCGTATCTAGAGATAGAGAAGGGAGTTGTTAAAGAAGAACTTAGAATGTATGAAGATACCCCCCAGAGAGATATTTTCACTCTGTATAATGAACTTTTATATAAAGGTACCCCCTTAGGTAGAGATATCGGAGGAACAGTTTCAAGTATTGATAATATAACAAGAGCAAAAGTGATAAATTTTATAAAAAATAATTATTATCTAAATAATATTGTTATATCAATTGTTGGTAATATTGAGACATCAAAAGCGATAGATACAGTGATAAAATATTTTAAAAATGATAATCTTAAAGCTAGAGCTCTAGTCAATGGCGAAAACAAATATATTAAATCTAGATTTTCGGAAGATAGTATAAAAGTTAAGAAAAAAGATGTTAATCAAACACATTTCATACTTGGCCTTAGAGGTTATCCTGCTGGAGATAACAGACAATATAGTCTAAATGTACTATCTGCTATTATAGGAGGTGGTTTTGGGGCATGGCTCTTCCAAAAATTACGTAATGAGATGGGAGTTGCTTACTATGTATATTCTGGAACTCAGGAATATATGGATATAGGGGATTTACACATAGTAGCAGGAGTTGATAATCAAAGGTTTGAAGAATCTTTAGTGACAATTATTAAGACTATATCTTCAATAAAAAACAAAAATATAAAAAAAGAAGATATTGTAAGGGCAAAAGAATATATAAAGGGTAGTATATCTTCGTATTTTGAAACTACAGATAATATGGCATCTTTTTTTGCTGATGAAGAACTAAAATTTGGAAAGATAAGATCTTTAGATGAGATGAAATCATCTATAGATAAAGTATCTCTGGATTCTCTATATGATGTATTTGAAGACATAACACGTCAAGATATAAAAAAACATATTTATCTGGCTTGTATATTGCCAGAAAAAACATCTACATCTAATTTAGAAAGTATTATAAACAATGCTTAGTAATAATATATTAACTATGCTTTTTAATATATTATTCATACTTTTTGCAATATTTACACTATGGTTAGTCTTTTATAAGGCAGGAGAGAATGCAGGTAATAGTTCTGTAATGGTTACTAATAATGATTTTTGGGATTTCATATTTTTACTATTAATATCTTTCTTTTTAGGGTATCTGATACTATCCTACATAGGAGTTGTATATTTATCTTTATTATGCTCACTACTATTTTTAAGACTTAAAACATATAACTGGATACTTGTATTTGATTTTTATGCTTTATTTATGAGTATTATTCTTGTTCCTTATTTTATCTCTATTGGTATAGTTTATATCTTCATATTATTACTTATCATTGTATTTATAATACTATCCAATGGATCTAGATCTGGATCTAGATCCAATTTAAGGAATCTTCATTATGGTAAAGTTGGACCTTCGAAACTATTATTTCAGGGTTACGGAGTGACTGTACTATTTACAATTTTATCTATAGTATATTTTTTTAATTCTAGATTGTGGGTGGTAAAGAATAATTTTATATATAATCTTGATCTTTGTGCTATATTATTAACAATAGGTCTTTTTTGCTTACTATTAAAATTGTTTTTAAAAAATGAAGAACTAACTTTTGATATATTAAAGAAAAGAAATAGAGTTTAAAAAAAATCATATAAATACTTTAGATATAGGATAAATATCCTTTAATACAATTTTTTTTATTTTATGGTATACTGGTTCAACAAAAATTTACTTTAGAGGTGTGAGATTATATTCATGGATAAAATTAAAAAACAATTAGAAGCTGAAAAAAATAGAATTCTACATGAGATAGAGAGTACTAGTAACTCTGTTTTAGAGGCATCACCTGATGATAACGCTGAATTTTTTGATGATGTTGATAATTTAAATCAAAGGATTGAGAATTTAGATATTAAAGATAAACTTAGGGAAGTTCTAAAGGATGTAGATTCAGCGTTATCAAAGATAGATAAAGGTAAATATGGAATTTGTGAAAACTGTAAAAAACCTATTGAGAAAAAGAGACTTGAAACATATCCCTTTGCAAAGTACTGTACCAATTGTATGAATAAGTTGGAAAATGAAGAATAGTAACACTCATCCTGATAAATCTAGTTTGAAAAAAAATGAATTCAAGAATCAAAATCCTGCAGTCATAAAAGTAATAGCAGATTATTCGGACAGGTTAGATCTTGTATTGTCAGAATCACATCTAGATACAAACCCAGATAAACAATTTCCTATATCAAGAACTCTAGGTTCAAAAACCCTAGGTTCAAGAACCTTAGGTTCAAGAACAAGATTTAAAAAACTCATTAAAGATGGTTTTGTGAAGGTAAATTCAAATATTGTGAAAAAACCAAGATTTGAAGTTAATCCAGGAGATGAGATTACCTATATAGATTTCTCATACAAACCAGATTTTAATATAAAACCTCAAAATATTAAACTGGATATTATATATGAAGATCAAAATGTTATTGTAATAAATAAAAAACAAGGACAAGTGGTTCATCCTGGGGCAGGGAATTTAGATAAAACTATCCTAAATGGGATAATATTTAAACTAAGATTCAATGAATCAAGATTTGACAGATCTAGATCTGATAACAATGATAGTAATTTGTCTCAAAGACCTGGTGTTGTTCATAGACTTGACAAGGATACTACAGGAGTAATGTTATTTGCAAAGGATGAAGACACATTAAATTTTCTAGTTGAACAGTTTAAAAAAAGAGAGGTTGAAAAAACATATTTAGTTCTTGCAAATGGATTTATAAGTAGTTCTGTCAAAGGTGGTACATATATTGACAAGAGTAATTTTACGGTAAAAGGGTTTATAAAAAGATCAAATACTGATAGAAGGAAGTTTGTATTCTCAGATACTGAATCTGGATCCGGATCCGGATCCGGGGGTAAAGAATCAATAACTAATTTTAAAATTCTAAAGTACATAGGTACCCAATATATAGAGAATAATGGACCAAGGTCCAAAGTTTCTAGGAATAGGGGTGTTGAGGAAAGATTTACACTGCTTGAAGCATACCCTAAGACAGGACGAACTCATCAGATAAGAGTGGCATTGGCATCTTGTGGTCATCCTGTTGTAGGAGATAAAGTTTATGCTATTAAATCTTTTAGACAGCCTTCTAGCCTAAATAATATGTATTTACATTCGTTGTCTTTAAAATTGAAGATTCCAAGCGCAGATGGCTCTGGAGAATTAAGAACTTTTGTTGCTGATGTGCCTAGTTTTTGGTCTAAAACTCTTGGAACTAGATTCATTGGATCCAAACCATTGGGTAAATAGTATAATAAATACTGTAATATATTTATGTCTAGAAAGTTCATAATAAAAAATGAAGACTTTATATGCTTAAATTGTGGGAAAGAAGTTTTTAAAGATACAAACGGTTCATATAGGAATCATTGTAATTTTTGCCTATATTCCCTTCATGTTGACAAATTTCCGGGAGATAGAAAGGAATATTGTCATGGTCTACAGGAGCCAATATTTATAGATATTCACACAAACCGAACTGTTATATATCACAAATGTACAAAGTGTGGCAAAGAAAAAAAGAATAAAGCACTAAGCGATGATAACATAGTAAATGTAGTACTATCTGATTATAATAATTATCCATAAAAAATGTTGACAAAACCTCCCAAATTAGTTAATTTATATTAAGGGTAATGCCCAAGTAGCTTAATTTTAAGGATCTAGGTACTAGTACCTAGATCCAAGAGTTTATACTCAAAGTATTTATAGTACCTTTTTGATGTTAAAAAATACAAATATTTTTCATGGAGGTATAAGGTTACTTTTGCCAGTAATAATAGTTTTACTGGTAGGATTTTTAGTACTTGGTATTTTTAGTGTTAAACCTATCAATGCTCAACCAGCCCCATATCTAAATTACCAAGGTAGACTTGAGAACTCTAATGGTAATCTACTTACAGGTAATTACTATGTAGCATTCTGTATATATACATCTACAACTGCTACAGCATGTGCACCAGCATCAACTCCAGCCACAGGGGCAATTACAACACTGAACGGAGCTGTATGGGGAGAAGTACAATACTTCTCATCCACTAACTCTCCATCCAACGAGATAGAGAATGGAGTATTTAATGCAAACCTTGGTCTATACTCACCACTATCAGGATCATTGTTCAACTCTGGTTCAGCTTTCTATCTTGGTGTTAATGTATACAATGGATCAACGTGGGATGGACAGATGACTCCACTACAGCAGATAGACCAGGTAGCATATGCTATGAATGCTGCAATGCTTGATGGATATGGAGCAGCAACTCCTACTGGAGCAAATCAGATAGTTGCAACTTCTAGTTCTGGTTACATAACATTGTCTGGTACCAACCCAGAGGTCAATGCTACTGGATCTAATACTCTAACACTCAATGGGAGTGGTGCTACTGGAGATGTCTGTTTCTTCGCATGTACTACAGCAAATATCACATCCTCTGGTAACGAACTTCTATCTGGCAACATAGACATTACAGGAACATCAACCAACACTATTAGTGGTAATACTACATTCAATAACAATATTACTGTTTCAGGTTCTACCACAACAACAGGTATACAAAATAACGGAAATCTAACTAATACAGGTACAGGATCATTTGGTGGGAATGTTGCAATCACAGGTGGAACTTTGAATCTAAACAATACTACTTCTAATACGATTGATTCTACCACAAACCTTACTATTGAGCCTTTAAATATAACAGAATGGACAGCTACAACCCCTCTTCTTACAAATACACAGGATGCTACATCAGTGGTATATAACGGGTATGTATATGAGATAGGAGGTAATAATGTAACAACAGTAGATTATGCTCCTATTAATGCTAATGGTACACTAGGTGCGTGGACAGCCACAACCCCTCTCCTAACATCTACATTTTATGCAACTTCCATAGAATACAACGGATATATATATGAAATAGGAGGCGCCAATGGTTCTGCCACTTTCTCTACGGTAGATTATGCTCCTATTAATGCTAATGGTACACTAGGTGCGTGGACAGCCACAACCCCTCTTCTTGTGGCTACGTGGGGTGCTACATCAGTGGTATATAACGGATATGTGTATGAGATTGGTGGTATAAATACATTAACAACAGTAGATTATGCTCCTATTAATGCTAATGGTACACTGGGTGCGTGGACAGCTACAACCTCTCTTCCTGCTAACACATATCGAGCCACATCAGTAGTATATAATGGATATATATACGAGATAGGTGGATGTTGTCAAGTAGCAACAGTGGATTATGCTCCTATTAATGCTAATGGTACACTGGGTGCGTGGACAGCTACAACCTCTCTTCCAACAGCTACATATTGGGCCACATCGGTGGCATATAACGGGTATGTGTATGAGATTGGAGGAAACAATGGAAGTTCTTATGTAGCGACAGTAGATTATGCTCCTATTAATGCTAATGGTACATTAGGTGCGTGGACAGCCACAACTTCTATTCCTGCATCCACACAGGAGGCTACATCAGTGGTATATAATGGATATATATATGAGATTGGAGGTTCAGGTACAGCAACAGTGGATTATATTTCTACAAACTTTATTAATAGTATTGTAGGATGGATATCCGCTACATCGTTACCTGTAGCTACTTGGGGTGCAACATCTGTAGAATACAACGGATATGTGTATGAGATGGGGGGAGTTAATACAACAACAACAGTAGATTATGCTCCTATTAATGTTAATGGTACATTAGGCTCATGGACGGCCACAACCCCTCTACCTACAGCTATATCACAATTTGCTACGTCAGTGGCCTACAATGGATATGTATATGAAATCGGTGGGTATAATGGAGGTGTCTTGGCAACAGTGTATTATGCCCCTATAAATAGTAATGGCACACTAGGTACATGGACAGCCACAACGTCTCTTCTCAGTGCTACATATAAAGCTACATCAGTGGTCTACAATGGATATATATATGAAATCGGAGGAGTAAACAGTGCTGGAACTACTGCAACAGTAGACTATTCCACTATAAATTCTGATGGTACTATAGGTACATGGACGGCAACAACTAACCTTCCAAGTGCACTAAATGCTTCCACATCGGTAATATATGGGAGGTATATATATGAGATTGGGGGTTCAGGTACAGCAGTAGTGTATTATGTCCCTATATTATCATTGGGCGCACTAGGTGAATGGACAGCTACAACTTCACTTCCTGTAGCTATATCTTCTGCCACATCGGTAGTATATAATGGATATGTGTATGAGATAGGGGGCAATAATGTAGCTACAGTGTATTATGCTCCGATTAATTCTGATGGTATAGTAGGTGCGTGGACAGCCACAACTTCAATCCCTACATCCACATTTTATGCAACCTCAGTAGAATATAATGGATATGTATATGAAATAGGAGGTGCAAATGGTTCTTCCACTTTCTCTACGGTCTACTATTTTTCACTAATCTATGGTAGTCTAAATATTACAAATAGTATAAACAACAATACTTTAATATCCTTGAATGGTTTTACTGGAGATATAACCACAGCAGGAAACTTGACAGTAGGATCTGGATCCCCAGGAGGGGTAAACACAATAAATGGTAATACTATTCTAACCTCTGCAGATTTGAATGTATCAGGTTTACCAACACCAACAGGTTTGGCAACTGGATCTACTTCAAATGTGGGAGGACTACTGCCTGCTGGTACATACTATTATGAGGTTGTAGCACAAAACATAACACCACTATCAACATCTATTTCTTTCCCATCGCAGTCAATTTCTGTAACTGTCAATACAACTATATCTCCTCCAACTGGGGTTACATCTTCAGTAGGAACATCAGGGAGTGTTGGATCTAATCTTGTAGCATCTACTACATACTACTATGTTATTACAGCTACAACTCCTAATGGAGAAACTACCAAATCTTTAGAAGTATCCGCAGCTGAAGTAGCAATAGCCTACCCTATAACAATATCATGGTCAGCTGATTCTGGTGCAACAGGATATAACATATATAAAGGGACTGTATCAGGACAAGAACAGTTTCTTGCATCTGTTAGTGGTGGTTCAACTACATCATATGTGGATTCGGGTAATCAAGCAACAACAACCTGGCCCACAACAACCTCTCTTCCTGTAGCCATAGATGAAGCCACCTCAGTGGTATATAACGGATATGTGTATGAGATTGGCGGATATACCACTGCAGCCACAGCAACAGTAGATTACGCCCCCATAAATTCTGATGGTACATTGGGTTCATGGACAGCCACTACACCTCTTCCTACTACTATATCCATGGCTACGTCAGTAGTATATAACGGATATGTGTATGAGATCGGGGGGTGGAATGGTAGTACTGTTGTCGCTACAGTAGATTATGCTCCTATAAATTCTGATGGAACCCTGGGTTCGTGGACAGCCACTACTTCTCTTCCCGCTGCTACATATGTTGCCACATCAATAGTATACAATGGATATGTATATGAGATTGGTGGGAGTGGGACAGCAGTGGTAGATTATGCCCCTATATTATCATCAGGAGCTTTAGGGTCATGGGTAGCCACCACATCTCTTCCTGTTACTACAGATGCTGCCACATCAGTTATATATAACGGATATGTGTATGAGATTGGCGGATATACCACTGCAGCCACAGCAGTGGTAGATTATGCCCCTGTAAATTCAAATGGTACTCTAGGATCATGGATAACTACCACCTCTCTCCCTACTACTACACAAGGTGCCACATCAGTTGTATACAATGGGTATGTGTATGAGATTGGGGGAGAGAATAGTAATGGTGGTGCAGCAGTAGCCACAGTAGATTATGCTCCTATCAATTCAAATGGTACATTGGGAGCATGGACAGCCACAACCTCTCTCCCTACTGCTACATCTGATTCCACATCAGTGGTATATAACGGATATGTGTATGATATCGGAGGAGGCACTGGCACTGGTAGTACAGTTGTATCCACAGTAGACTATTTCAACCTAAACTCTCCATCTGTCCCTCCCCTTACAAATACAGCAACAACCAATACAAATCAAGTTCCTCTTTCATGGAATGTAGTTTCTGGGGCGGGAACATATAACATATATAGATCCACTAGTCCTAATTTTACTAATGCCACAGAATATATATCAAATACCAACTCCTTTACTGATACTAATATGGAACAAACAACTCCTCTTCCCACTACTACAGACCAAGCCACATCGGTTGTATACAATGGGTATGTGTATGAGATTGGGGGAGAGAATAGTAGTGGCACAGCTCTATCCACAGTAGATTATGCCCCTATAAATTCTGATGGTACCTTAGGTTCATGGACAGCTACAAATTCTCTCCCAGTAGCTACATATTTTGCTACATCAGTAGTATATAACGGATATTTGTATGAGATTGGAGGAAGTAATGGTAGCGCAGTAGTAGCCACAGTAGATTATGCCTCTATAAATTCAAATGGTACATTGGGAGCATGGACAGCCACAACTTCTTTACCAGAAGCTATACATCAAGCCACATCGATAGTTTACAATGGATATATATATGAAATAGGAGGATATAACGGGGTAGGTAATGTTTCTACAGTAGATTATGCTGCTATTAATTCAAATGGTACTCTGGGTTCATGGACAAATACGACATCTCTTCCCAATGGTATAATTATTGCTACATCAGTCGAATATAACGGATATTTGTATGAAATTGGGGGAAATGAAGGGGGAGTTTTAGCCACAGTAGATTATGCCCCTATATTGTCATCAGGAGGATTAGGTGCATGGACAACTACCACCTCTCTTCCCCAAGCTACAGAGTTTGCCACATCAGTGGTATACAATGGATATATATATGAGATTGGAGGAAAGAATGGTAGTACTAGCCTATCAACAATATATTATTCTCCTATATTGTCAAATGGTACATTAGGGACATGGCAACAAACAGTATCTCTACCTATTGCTTTATCAGATGCTACTTCAGTCATAGCCCGAGGGTATGTGTATGAGATAGGAGGTTATAATAATAATGTAGGTGATGTTGGAACAGTCTACTATTTTAAGGCCATGGTAGAAGGTGGATTACTGCAACAATCGAAAGGTAGTGTACAGACAAATGTACAGATTAGCCAGAACAATAATGGTAATTTGAATTTAACAGGTGGGGTGAATATAGGGGGAGGAATATCAGTACTAGGTCAGAGTAACTTTGGATCAAGTATAAACCTTACAAATCCCAATAATGATATTATAGCAGCCTCAGCACCATTAGATATTCAATCATCTGGGTTTAGCCTTAATTTAGGACGTAATAACTATATACCACAATCACCAGCTAACCCCAATATATCTTCCTGGACATCCACGACTCCTCTGTCTGTAGCTACATATTATGTTTATGCCACATCAGTAGTATATAACGGGTATATGTATGAGATAGGGGGAAATCAGGGTGGCACAATTATAGCTACAGTAGATTATGCTCCTATTAATTCTAATGGAACCTTGGGGTCATGGACAGCCACAACCCCTCTTCCTAATCCAACTTACCAAGCAACATCAGTAGTGTATAATGGATATATATATGAAATGGGAGGTATTGCTGCTGGTAGTCTCACATCACAAATATGGTATGCTCCTATCAATTCAAATGGTACGTTAGGCTCTTGGGCTGGTGCGGGGGGGCTTCCTGTAGCTATAGATGATGCTACCTCAGTAGTATACAATGGGTATATGTATGAGATTGGAGGGTGTCCTAGTACTTGCCCTACAATAGCAGTAGATTATGCCTCTATTAATTCTAATGGAACCTTGGGTGTATGGACAGCTGCTTCCTCTCTCCCCCAAGCTACAGATTTTGCCACATCAGTTGTCTACAATGGATATGTGTATGAGATTGGGGGAGGTAGTAGTAGTGGAGCTTTATCCATAGTAGATTATGCTCCTATAAATTCTAATGGGACATTGGGGGCATGGACAGCCACCACCTCTCTTCCCACTGCTACAGAGTATGCCACATCAGTAGTATACAACGGGTACGTGTATGAAATGGGGGGAAACAATAATCCTACTGTAACGACGGTAGATTATGCACCTATACTATCGAAAGGTACCTTAGGATCTTGGGTAGCAACAACCTCTTTGCCCGTAAATACATATGGTGCCACGTCAGTTATAGATAATGGATATACATATTATATAGGTGGTTATGCTAGTGCAGCAACAGTTTACTATTCTTCCCAATTAACCCAATCCGCCTCTCCAGGATATTTCACCATAGCATCAAATATAAATGGTGGTACCGGGAATTTCTCTGATATATTTTCACTAGATCCATATGGTAACGCTATCTTTGCTGGATCACTAACAACAGGAGGTACTCCAGCTGATGTTGCTGAGGAGGTTATAGGCTCAAGTGCTTCACCAGGTGATATTGTATCAGCATCATCAATAAATCCTGCATCATCAAATATTAATAACTTTACGGCCATACCTACCACACATCCATATTCCAATAATATGATTGGGGTTATATCAACAAACCCCTCAATAATATTGCATCAACAAAATCTACCAAATGCTCTACCACTGGCTCTCGCGGGAAGAGTACTTGTAAAAGTTACAAACTATAACGGGAATATAAAGATAGGTTCGATGATTACGGGTTCAAGATTTGCTGGGTACGGTGAAGTTGCAACATCATCTGGCCAAGTAGTTGGTATGGCACTAAATTCTCTAAATTCAAATACACCTGGAGTTTCAACATTCATATATAACAACAACACTTATCTAAAAGGAGAAATATTAATGTTAGTTAAGAATGAATATTATAACCCTATTACTTCCCAAGTTTCTGGTTTATCATCTCAAGATATACAATATATTGGAGGAAATATAACAATTACAAATAATTTAACTGTTGCTGGTAGTTTAACAATTGGAGGAAATATAATATCAAATGGAAGCACTCCAATCATTATCTTAAATCCAAATTCAGGCACAGGTGCAAATGCTACTCTAAACTCAGGTTCAACTGATATTGCAGGAGTAGTAAATTTTACTACAGGAACGCCCTCATTAAGTAGTGGAACTCAATTTGTTGTGAAGTTTAAAACCCCATACACAGCTGTACCTAGAGTGTTGATTACACCTTCAAATCCTTTTACAGGTATAAACATGAATGCTCTTGGGGTTTATGTAATAGATACTACTAAGGGATTTAATTTAGATTTCTCAAAAATTCCTCCTTCGTCAAGTTTATTCTCTTGGAATTATTTCATAATACAATAGCGAAATTTTGGTAGAAACAATTGTGATATAATCAGTATGATTAATAAGATATTAGTATCAAGATACTCTAGATATGTCAGGACATTCAAAGTGGTCTACAATAAAAAGAAAAAAAGGAATAAATGATCTAACAAGAGCAAAATTATTTACCAAGCTTTTATTCCAAATATCTAATGCTGTAAAGTCAGGGCATCTAGATGCAGGGAATCTAGGCTCAGGAGGTGGAGATCCAAATAATAACTATACTTTGAAACTTGCTATAAAAAAAGCTAGGGAAGCAAACATACCCATAAGTACAATAGAAAATGTTATAAAAAAAGCTAGCTTGGTAGAGTCAAATAATGCCACTGAAGATATTGAATATGAGGTATATATACCTGTTGATAATGGAGGATCTAGATTAAATGTTGAGCTTCTTGTTGACTGTCAAATTTCAAGGGGTCTAGACCCAGGGGCTCTTGATCCAAAAGGATTATCTTCAAGTAAAAATAGATTAGTTGCTGAGATGAGGGAGGCAGTAGCAAGAAATGGTGGAAAAATGCTTTCTCAAGGTTCAATATCATGGAATTTTGTTCCTTTAAGTCTTATAACAATTAAGATCAATAGAGGTGATAATCAATTAAAAAAAGCTAATAATAAATTAAACTTAGGTGGAGAGAAGGGTAAAGATATTATAGATGTATCGAGTTTTGAAGAAGAGCTTTTATCTATAGATGGAGTCTATGATTATGAATATGACAAAGATGTGGGTATAGATTCTGAGAGAGATAGTGAATTTAGAGTATATACTACACTAGATAATACAAATATGGTTAAAGATGCTATATTGGATAAAGGCTACTTAATAGATAATATAGAGAATGTGAAGGTAGCTAAGAATAAGTTAAAAATAGATGATTTTGATATTTCTGTTATAGATAAGATAGAGTCTTTTGTTGATGCAATAGAATCTGTTGAAGGTGTTGTTAATACATATTTAAATATATAAAATCTATGAATACTACTGACGTAAATGTAAAAAGAACAATTATTGGTATAGATCCTGGGTTTGCAATACTAGGGTGGGGGATTATACAGGGTGTAGATGCAAGCAAGGTTGATAATGTGGAGTGGGGGGCTATTACAACCAAGGCTCATGATAATATAGAAGAAAGACTCCTTAAAATTTATAATGAATTAAATGAGATAATTGATTTGTATAAACCTCAGGAAATATCACTAGAAAAGGTATTTTTTAATAGTAATGCAAAAACTGTTATCTCGGTAGGGCAGTCACAAGGAATAGTACTTCTTATTGCAGCACAAAGAAATATTCCTGTTTATCAATATACTCCACTGCAAGTAAAAAGTGCTTTAACAGGTTATGGTGTTGCTGATAAAAAACAAATACAGAATATGTTAAAATTGTTATTACGACTCTCTGATGTACCTAAACCAGATGATGCTGCAGATGGAGTTGCTCTAGCTTTGTGTCATATGCAAACACAAAGAGGTTTATCTTAAAGAGGCTGGTATCAAGTAAATTTTTATGATTGGATATTTAAAAGGTAATGTAATATATAAAGGTATTGACTATCTAGTGATAGATGTTAATAATGTTGGCTACAAAGTGGAAGTTATAAAGCCTTTGATGTTAAAGGAAGATGTTGCTGAGATTGAAGTATTTATCTATTCTGATGTGGGTGATAAGTATTTTAGACTATTTGGTTTTCCTAATAAAGAAGATCTTTTTCTTTTTGAAAAATTAATTTCTGTATCTGGTATAGGTCCGAAAGGTGCTTTAAATATACTTTCGTATCATCAATCTCAGATTTTAGTGAAGGCAATTATTGAAGGAGATTCAAACTTTTTGTCATCAATTCCAGGATTGGGTAAGAAGGTTGCTGAGAGAATTGTTCTAGAACTTAGAGGAAAACTTGATAATTTTAAATATGAAGGAGTATCTTTAAATAGAGATGTTCAAGATGCACTTATATCTTTAGGTTTCTCATATGAGGAAATATCAGCAATATCTAATGATTTGGTTGGTATTCTTGATACTAAAGATGCTGTAAAGAAAGGACTAATTCTATTGAAAGGTTCTGGAGCTAAAGGTAATAGTAGTCTATAATGATAATATGAAAGATACAGGTATAAGCACAACAGATACTGACAATAAACCTAAAAATACTAAAAGATCAGATTCTAATGATACACTTATTACTGTTAGACCAAAACTATTTAAGGATATTATAGGGAGAGATAAGGAGAAAAAGAGTTTAAATATTTTAATAGAATCTGCAAAGATGAGGGGTGATTCTGTTGATCATATACTTTTTTATGGTCCTCCAGGATTAGGTAAGACTAGTCTTTCATATGTTGTCGCTAATGAAATGGGTGTCAATATAAAGACAACATCAGGCCCTGCTATTGAAAGAACTGCAGATCTGGCTGCTATACTTACTAGTTTGAATAAACAGGATATTTTGTTTATTGATGAAATACACAGACTCCCTAAAATTGTGGAGGAGATGTTGTATCCAGCTATGGAAGATTTTGCATTTGATATTATTTTGGGAGCTGGCCCATCTGCAAGGACGATGAGACTGGAGCTTGAAAGATTTACTATAATAGGGGCAACAACGAGGTTAGGGCTTTTATCATCACCTCTACGTGATAGATTTGGTGTTACATTTAGACTTGATTTTTATAATGATATAGAGATAGGGAAAATACTAAAGAGAAGTGCAGATATATTGGATATATCAATTAGTGATGATGCTATATCTGAAATTGCATCACGTTCGAGGGGAACGGCGAGAGTAGCAAATAAATTACTGCGTAGGGTCAGAGATTATAGTCAGGTTTATAAAATAAACAAGATTGATAGTGCTACGGTTTTACTTGCTATGTCTGCACATGATATAGATAAACTAGGGTTGGATACCTTAGATATAAAGCTTTTAAGGGTAGTAATAGAAAAGTTTAATGGAGGCCCTGTAGGAATTAACACTATAGCTGCAGCACTATCTGAGGATGTCAGTACTGTTTCAGATGTATGTGAACCATATTTGATACAATCAGGTTTTCTAAAAAGAACCTCTAGGGGTAGGATTGCAACTAAATTGGCATATGATTATTTAAATCTGGATTATAATGAACAACTCTCCTTTCTATAATCCGAATGTGAAGGTAAAGTCTATAATATCAATATTTGTAGTATCTATATTGCTATACTTTGAATTTATTTCTCATATTAATTTTTATGTATTCACAATTATTTTGCTTTTAGTATCATATATATCTAGTTTATGGATAATAAATTTTAAGATATCTCTACTTGGTATGCTAAGTTATATAAGTTTTATCTTTATATATATCTTTTCCTTCAATTTCTTTATATTTAATGTCTTTGTATATATTGCAAAACCTGGATTATTATTTTATTTAATGATTATTTTTCTTGTTGTTATTTTTTTGATATTTTTATATTCTTCCTTCTTAAATTTGTCTATTATAGATGCTTCATATATAGAAAATGTACCTCTCGCACAATTTAGTTATACTTCAAATTATGTTATATCTCTTTTTGTAAGTTATTTATTTTTTATTTTTGTTCTAGCGAATAGAGTAGGGTTTGCATTTTCTATTTTAGTAATGTTTGTTGGTATGTTTGTTTTATCTGCACAGTTTATGTGGAATTTAATATATGCATCTAGAGATATAGTGGGATACTCTTTAATCGTTGCTTTTATTATGAGTACCTTTTATCTGGTAGCCCTATTTATACCACAAAGTTTCTTTATTACGGCATTATTTCTGACTGTCATCACCTTTATATATGATGGAATTATCATCCATTATAAGAAAAGCCACCTTTCACAGAGGATTTTTCTAGAATATACAATAATATTCATAATAGTATTTATATTATTTATACTGCTCCCAGGGTGGGGTATTGCAGGCGGAATAAGATAAGAGGCTCCAAACCACATCAAATTGTGGTTTTTATGTGTCTAGATGATATTTGTGCATTATATTGTATAAATAAGGCATATTTTATACACTGTATTGTACAAATTATATTATTGTGGTATAAATAGCGTATGGAAGACCAAATAAGAGAGTCATTATTAAGGCAAAAATCCGAAAGAGATATATTGCTTTCAAAGGAGTATATAGTGAGAGATCATGTACCTTTTGCTGGCGGGAAAAGGTCTAGGTCTCTTGGAGGTGAATCCAAAGAGTTGGAAAGTAACGAAATTATTAAGGTTATTTTGGGTCCCAGACGTTCCGGGAAGTCTGTATACGGTATAAGTGTATTTAAGGATAAAGATTTTATTTATATCAATTTTGATGATCAGGGTTTGGCTCAAGAGAATAATCATAATATACTCTATATGCTTATAAATATGATTTACCATAATAGAAGGGGGTCTAGATCCAAAAATATCTTTCTTGATGAAATACAAAATCTTCCTCAGTGGGAATTATTTGTTTCAATTCTATATAGACAAGGATATAACATTATTATTACTGGGTCAAATTCCAAATTATTAAGTAAAGAATTAAGTTCTAGATTAACTGGAAGGTATGTGGAGGACAAAATATTTCCTTTCAGTTTTAAAGAATACCTTAGTTTTTATTTGAAAAAAACGTATGGTGAAATTGATAAATTATTGGTAAATAAAGTACAAAACAACTCATATGGGGAAGATATTTTTAGGATTATTGATTTATTAGAAGAGTATTTAGAGAAAGGTGGTTATCCAATAACAGTAACTACTGATATAGATTATAGGAATTATCTTGATACTTTATTTAACTCTGTTATTTTTGAAGATATTGTAAAAAGGTATGATATAAGATCAGGATTATTATTGTCGAATTTAGCAAAATACCTATTATCTTTGTTTTCAAAAGAATATTCATATACAAAACTTAAGAATGTTCTTGGATTTAAAAATGTTAATACAGTTAAATCTTATGTAGGTTATTTAGAAGAAGCATTTTTAATTTTCAGTCTTAGTAAATATAGTACAAAATTTAAAGAACAGATAAACTCAAGTAAGAAAACATATGTTGTTGACAATGGTTTTATTTCGGCATTTTATATACAAGGGGTGGATTTAAAAAGTAGATTATTAGAAAATCAGGTTTTTATTCAGTTATTAAGGCAAAATAAAGTTCCGAATTATACGATGTTCTATTATAAAACAAAAAATAACAAGGAAGTTGATTTTATTATAAAGGATGATCTTTCAAACAAAATAGTTCAACTTATTCAAGTTTCATACTCTATAGATAATATTGATACAAAAAAAAGGGAAATAAGTGCTCTAGTTGAAGCATCAGATGAACTAGAATGTGATAATTGTACTATTATTACATGGAATGACAATACAATTATTAAAAATGGAGAAAAGACTATAAATTGCATACCATTATGGGTATTTTTACTTAACACTAGTATATTATCAAAAATTTTTAGTACTGATAGGGAGAATTTTATTGGGGTGAGCAAAGAAGTTAATGGTATTTTAAAAGATTATACTGGTGACTCTTCAAAAAGGAAAAGTTTATCAAATTCTTTAGGTAAATGGGATAAATAGCATCTAATAATAAAAACAATGGGGATGACTAGTTTTATCTTTCTAAGTTAATAAAGTGAATAATTATCTCAGATATTAGAATATTGAAGTAAAATATAATTCTTGTTATTAAGTATAATGTTACAAGTAGAGTAATGAACCATAGGAGTTATATTATGTGAATTCCCAAGGTATTGTATTATGTTAGGAATAATATACTATTATTCCTAGAAATTAATAATAGATACAAGTGTTATTTTCTAGTATAAAGTATCCTTATAAGTCATAATTATATTGTCACAGAGCCAAATCTTCACATTATACGTCAAAGAGTGGGGGATCCTATAGTATTTCACATAATACCCTATAGTTTTTTTAAAATAATCATTGTCAGTGTGGATAAGTGAGTGTTTGTAGTTATTATAAATGATAAATATATTTTTAATGATGAATATTCAAGATGATATATAACTATATAAATATTAGTTCTATGAAGTATATTGAGTGTATTTGTCTAATAGAGTACTTCTCCAGGAGAGTATAGCAATATGGTCTAAAAAGTAATAAGAATATAATTGAGTATAATCACCCTTATACTCAGTTATATATCATACAAAATCTTTACTCAATCCCCTCCTGCTACTTCTCTATTCAGGGTTATCATTATTCTATAGTATTTATAAATAATTATTTACTTTCTTTAAATATTATATTTATTTATAAATATTTACTATATTTTTCTCTTCCCTATGACATAGTATTAAATTTTAATATTGCTTCTAGATAACTACTTTGTGTTTGTTATAAAAGAACAATAATTGTAAAATTATGGCTCTATTAAGGCAAAACGTTCATAGTGGGGTCTATTTTTGAGCATAGGAAGTTTGTATAACTAATTAATCAACTATACACTAAATTTTTAGTATTATATGTTAAGTAAATTCATAAAGTACACATTGTAAATAATGTAAATATAAATATATAGATGATATAATTTGTTGAACATGAATCTCTATATTTTTATAATAATACTTTTAATTATTTTCCTTGTGATGACTTTTATAAAAGCACAAGGTTTTATTATAAAATTAATATTTAAAATATTAAGGTATCTATTTTTATTAGTTATATTTTTTATTATTGCAATACACTTTAATTTGATTCACTATATATGATATAACTTAAAATTAATCTAGATTTAATATTATTAACTTAGAGTTAAAAAGATATGGCAAATATAAAATTTACACAAAATGGCCCAATAAGCTTGAATATTTCACCTGAGGATATACTTAAGGATTCCGAAGGTAATAAGATTACTTTGGATTCTGAGGAGATTTACCTTTGTAGGTGCGGTCAATCATCTAATAAACCTTTCTGTGATGGTACTCATGCAATTTTAGGGTTTGATTCCTCCAAAGGTATACAGGATTTTGTTAAGCAAGAATGAAATTAATATTAAGAGATAAGAAAAAAGATACAGAAGATGTATTTTCTTTTGTTTTTGAGTCCCAGATGCCTATTAGTTGGAAAGCTGGACAATTTATGCAGTATATTATAGAACGAAAGAACCCTGATGATAGGGGGGTTAGTAGATTTTTTACAATATCTTCAGCTCCATTTGAAAAATCCATTGTTATAACCACAAGATTTAACAAAGATAAATCTAGTACATTTAAAGAAGATTTAGTCAATCTAGAGTTAGATACTTCAGTTGAAGCTATGGGACCTTGGGGCGATTTTATTCTTGATTATACTAATAAAGATCAGGGCTTGGTTTTTATTGCTGGTGGAATTGGGATTACGCCATTTAGGGCTATATTATTAGATATAGATCATAATAAATACCCTATTAATGCTACTCTACTCTATTTTAATAATACAGAAGAATTTCCTTGTAAAAACGAACTGGACAATATTAAAAATAAAAAATTATTGAGAGTTCTCTACTCTACTGATAAATTTAGTGAAAATCATATAAATAAAATTGAATCTTATAAAGATAAAAAATATTATGTTTCAGGACCTAAAGGTTTTGTTGATTTGGTTATTGAGAAGCTTCATATTTTAGATATTGATAATATAAAAAAAGATTTCTTTCCTGGTTACTAAAATATATTATCATTTTAGTATTTTTACTCTATAATGATTTTATGGATAAGAAAGATTTATTAAACGAAAAAGATAATTTTATATTAAATCTATTAAATAATAATTATTCTAAAGAGACAATATATAACTACAGTAGAGATCTTTCTTTATTTGAAACCTTCTTATCATTTAATAATTTTAAATTTAAAGAGATAGATAAAAAAACTATTGTTCTTTTTAAAGATTTTTTACGCAGTGGTAAATATTTTGAAATTCTAAAAGATGATACAAGTAAACTTCACAATTTCTCGAAAGATGATGTTGGTAAGTTATCCAGTAGATCTATTAATAGAATACTATCTTCTTTAAGATCATATCTTAAATACTTGATAGAATTTGATATTAAAACTCCTATAACTCCAGAAATGGTAAAACTTATAAAGACAGAGAGAAAAGAGTCTCAAGTAGCAGAAATGTCAGAACTTATAAGATTAATTGAATTCCCTAGTGAATATGAGAAAGATCAGATAGTGGGTGCAAGAAATAGGGCTATATTAGAACTTCTATTTTCTACAGGTATGAGAATATCTGAACTTGTATCTTTAAATAGAGAACATATTAATGATGAAGGTAAGATTTATGTTATGGGTAAAGGAAAAAAACAAAGGTTTGTTTATTTAACCTCTAGAGCAGTTAAATATATATTTGAGTATTTAAGTCTAAGAAATGATGAGTACCCATCTCTTTTTGCACCACTTAGAGGAGGAAGAAATGGTCATACAAATCAGAGAATATCAACTAATTATATACAAGATAGGATATCATTCTATAGAAAGAAGGTGGGTATTGTTGTACCAACTAGTGCTCATAGTTTGAGACATGGATTTGCTACATACCTTGCAGAAGAAGGTGCAAATCCAGCAGCTATACAAATTCTTTTAGGTCATGAATCTTTACAGACAACTAACAAATATGTACATGCTTCAGACAAATATGCAGAAGAAACACATAGAAAATTTCATCCATTACAAAGTGTTTAATTACAATTACCAGGATTGTTACCTGAATAGTTTGGTGTGCTATTAGGTGTTGTTGCCATTGATCCTGTACCTGTAGTATAGAAAGTACATAAAGTCCCCCCACTCCCTGTAGTAGATCCATTATAAACAGCATGTTGGAATATTAGAGATGTTGCAGGTAGAGAAGATAAGTAAAGTATTATAGATTTTTGTGTGCTAATAAAAGACCCTTGAGCTTGTATTTCATATTGTTGTATAGGTCCTATATTAGTACTTGCAGCATATACCCTACTTGATACATAATATAAACTTATTATTACAACTACTGACAACAATAATTTTGCAATTCCCATACTACCTTTCATATATAAAATATACAATATTATATTTAGAATGTAAATGATATAATTTTCTATTGTAAATATCATAATCTATGTATAGAATTTATTATATGAATGTTATAAATAAAATATTGAATCCGCCAATTGAGCTTTTAGTATTTAAAATATATGTTGTTAATTTTGGTATTTTT
>JAJZKG010000024.1 GCA_021809565.1 bacterium
AAAGACAAGTACAAGGAATAGATAAAATACTTCATCTAAAAAACGGCAAAACCATTAATATAGATGAAAAAATAGAAAGTATCAAATCTACCAATAATATTGTATTCGAAGACAAAACTGACATGGATAAAAATATAGATGGGTGGCTCAAAGAGGGTCAACTTACTGATTTTGTTGTATTTTATCAGGTTAAAATGAAAAAAGTATATGTAATACCTTTTGCATTAATGCTTAAACAACATAAAGAATCAAGACTATATTGGGAATCTATGGGTAGAGAAAGAATAATCATGAATAAAACCAATCGTGGTTATTATAGAGGTAGAATTTTTATTGTTCCTAAAACAGAAGTGTTCGCATATCTTCAAAAATATAGTGATATAGAGGTCTCAGATTTTGAATTTGATTTCCCACTTTAGACACATTTTTATACTTTAACATAATTATGATTTATGTACTCTGAATATCTTAAATCCTTAACAGGAAAACGGATAATGATACAAATAGCATCGGGTGAAGACGCATTAATATTTTATAAATGTAGGCTTGAGTATATTGATGAAAACGTATTTAGCATATCTGTTCCAAATACAGATAAAACTTATATATTTGCTACAAATGATATACAAATGATAGGCAGAGGAACGTTTGAAAAACCAACGATAACCAATAAAACTAAAGATAGTGTTACAGGATACTCCTAAGAATAATGCCTTTTTTTCTTAATATATCTACCCATTCATAATGTTCTAATATAAATGGTCTATTACCCTTAATTATACCATATGCTTCTCCCGTATTAAATCCTTTTTTTATTACTAACCAGCACATAATAGCAAAAGGGCTTCTATCTATACCCGCACTGCAATGTACTAAAGTAGCACCCTTATTATTGGCATTATCGATTTTATTAACTAAATCATTAATTAATAATTTTACTTCTTTATCCGTACCTTTATATATCATTTGTAACAGTGAAATAGCTTCTCTACCATCTGGTTCTTGGTCTACATCTTCCCCACGTACAGATATTTTAATACCTATGAAATTATTAGCATCCTCTGCACTGCCTACCCATATGTTTTCATATATATGTGTTGCTTTCATAATTACACTTCTTAATATAACAATTGGTCTGGTAAGAATGTATTTAATAGACCTATAGATTCCAATTTCTCTAAACACTCTTACCCTGTCAATTGCAATTTTTCTTATTCGCATTTCCTTAAATACTCTAATTCATCGTGTTTTTCCTGCAAACCTTTTAGCTCTGACTTTAAGCGTTCTGCATTACCCATAAGAGATTCTATTCTATCTATTTTGCCATGTAATTCATGTATTTTGTCTTGCATAAAGCCTTTGGTATATTGGGTCGTTGGTGCAAAGTAATGTCCTCTTACACGATAATTATAATCTAAATCTGCGTTTGTCTTTTTGACATAAAGATATTTCCCCAAATCTTCAAGAATAAGATTCATCAAATGTTCATTATCCTTAATCAATTGTTCACATTCTGTAAGATATTGTTTTTTCTCATCAATTTTTATTCTATAAGGGTTTATCATTTTATTACCTCATACCTAAATACCCTAAGATTATTTAAACTTTATTATAATGTAGCTTTATGGCTGTTCCTATTATAAACAAAGATTTTATTAATTCGTTATCAGCATTAAAAGACCCTGAAATTGCTGACTCTTGGGATGATTTCGTTAAATTTGTTAAAGATTTCAGAACACATATGTTTTTCGGGGGAGTTGCCGTAACAGGAGTAGGTTTATTTACTGCAATATATGCTATGGCAAACTTGAAAGATAATAAGCATTTATTACCTATAGGAATAGCAGGCATAGTTGTTACTTTACTTGGCACTGGAATGACTGTAGATATGGCATCACATTTATATTATGGATGATAAAATGATAATAGATATAAGAGAAAATTTTGTTGAGATACAATATGATAATGTCCTTATGATAGTTAAGGAAACACCAAGACGGTACTTTGTATATTTTAATGGAAAATATGATTTACACCCGCATATAGAAATAAGATTTAAAAATCTTGATACAAACAAAAATCGCTGGTTCATTACTCCGATAATACTTAATATGAAAAATACAATAGAAAAAATATTAGATATGCTACAAATGTTTTTCTGTGCAGATTCTAAAGCCTCAATTTACTCACTAAATAATATATATGACAACAGTTTAATATCTGAAAGAACATATACACGAATAGAGGCAGGCGATTTTAACGATGTTCTTGATTGTCAAAAAATAAAAGGATTAAAACATGTATTTTTATTAAACAAAAGAAATACTGGAATTGAGTTACTTTAATTTAACAATTTCTTTTCCAGTTGCTGACTGACACCTGTTAGTTTTACCTGTATCTCCTCACCTTTTTCATATACTGATATTACATGAATAGGATTCTTTGAATGACATACTCTTTTCTTTTTATATGTTATATTAAAATTACTGTCGGGTGAATTTATAGCAAAGGTACTTGCGGTTCTGAATGGACATTTTGGAAACAACTTAAGAAATTTCTGAAAACCAAGTTTAGTTATGTAAACTTCATCTGTTTTATTATCTACCTCAAAGTCAAAGCTTTCTTTCAGGTATGTATTATTGCCAGCTTTATGGTCGTATACATTCTGCATTACAAACTGTCCAAATGCAACATACCAATCATCATCGTCATATACTACCTTTCTAACAGGTTCAAAAGGACATTCAAGACCATTTCTCTTAAATACATTATTCATTATTTCCCTTATAAATAGTTGATAAGCATAAACATAGTCCTCATCATGTGTTACATTCTGTATAATTTTATCTGCAATTATATCTATAGGCATACCATCAATTTCTTTGAGAAACATATAGAGAAATCCATCTGGTAAATGTTCTTTAGCCTTTCTCCATTGTTGAATATTATTATCTGCATCATTAGCTATAATCTTAAAGAATCTTCTTTCAAGACCAGAATCAATATATATAGTTTCATTAGCCGTAAAAATAGGTATAGATGTTAAAGTCCATTCGTTTAAACCACCAATAGGGCGACCTCTTGAATGTGTACCTTTTCCAGTTGCAAGATTTTTCATTGACCCATATATTCTTTGCATAGTAGGTTGTGTTATTTCATCAATCATAATTGGAAATATAGATTTTGAAAAATTTTCCCTGAAAGATGCTTTCGTAAATATGTCATCCTCTGATTTCTCTGCATCTGGATTATCGAAACCTTTTACTACAATAGTTTTTACCATACTTGATTTTCCTGCTCCACCTTTACCCAATGCAAGTGGTAGATACATAATCATTTCTTTCTGTCTTAGTTGAACATTAAGAGGAGTTATAGGCGTATATAGCATAAGAAAATTCATAAGCTCTTTCTGTGTGGTAACTTTATACATATCTATTAGTGCCTGTAAAGCTTTTTTCTCGTCAAAGACTATTGGATAATTGATATGTACAATACCATCTACCATAGATATTCTTGCATCTGTTGGTTTATCGAATTTTAGATATTTAGGTATAACATCATCAAAATACAATTTTATTGCGTAACAATCTTTTGCAGATAAATGGTATAAAGATTTTATTGTATCGATAGTCTGGGAAATCTCATTAATTCTATCTTTCTTATCTTTTCCTATACGATATGCAATATATGTAGTATCTCCATCGTTATATGCGTATTTTACTCTTAATCGGATAGACAGTTTTAGTTTTGTATTTATTTGTGTCGATTCACCGTCTTCTGATTCAAACGTGGTTACTATTCTATCGTAAAATTTTCCATCGACTACCTGAATAAAGTACTCATTAAGGTAGGTAACATCTTTTTTGGTATTTACTGCTGTTCCTATACTTAATCTGTAATCGCTGAATGTGTTAATTTTTAACGTAGCCAGTGGAGTAGCTTCAATAAAAGAAGTAAAATCTACATCTGATTCAAAATCTCTTAATGAAAGTCTTGGTATAACTTCATGTCTGTAAAAAGTTTTATAATCGTTTTCTATATCAGGAAAACTTTCTTTCATTATAGATAAATATGTCTGTTCATCAACATTTTCCAGTATAAGTCTTGACGCTACAAATTTCAGTATGGAAGCGGTCTGATTCTGTTGACAATACTCTTTTTGTTCATTATTTAAATAGTCCATATCCCCATATTCGGTAATCAGATATAAGAGTTACGATTTTGATTATGTGACACAAAAATATAATAATTTATATAAAAACCGAAGGGTTTATATATTGCTAATTAATATACTTTATAATGGATAGAAACCTGAAAACTGAATCTATTGAGCTATGTAAAAATATATTAGAAGGTCATAGCTATTCGTTTCATATGTTCCGAAAAATATTTCAGAGTAAAATTGATAACGATGATACAATGATAGATTTTTGGTATGATATCGGCAATTTTAAAAATATGCGACTTTATAAATATTTAACAGAATTAGGATACAGAAAACAGGGAACTATATTATATAGAAAAACATAAATAGTCTATAAAGATAACTATTTATGAAAGAAGATGTTTTAACTCAATCACCGCTATTACCAAAATTAATAAAAATAGCAGAACAAAAGATAAGAAATGCATCTTTTATACTGGAACATAAACCAATGGAAGAGGCTCTTATTATATTAAAAGAAGCAATTTTTGAGGATGGAGACGCATATAATAACACAAGATATGCTGATGCAAATGATGAAATAATAAGATTGTTTAGACCATTTATATTTTTATCACCATTGGAACAGGTTGCCACATTAATTCATGAATTTGTTCATGCTTATCAACAAATAGCACATCTTGGTGGTAACCATGACAAACATTTTCTTGGAATATATAGGAATATTATAAAAATAAGTTATCCGCATTTAACAGTAGGAACATATCATCATCATAACGCAGGTGGATTAAGATATCTACTTCACAGTAATAATAGTATTGCAACCTTTGCAGTATTATGTCCTATGTGTAAAAAAATACCTATACTTACCAGAGAGTATATGGTCTGTGATAAGTGTGGACATATATTTGATTAACTATATTTTTGCATGAATTGCAGATGCATATTCAGAACCAAATGCTAATATGGCTAACGGGATAGCTGGAATAGGTTTTCCTACACCAATAGCTATAACAGATGATATTCCAAAAATAATTCCAATTCCTGCAAATACTTTCGATACTGTACTTTCTGATACCATAATACTATAACGAATAATTATATAAAAAATCATGCCACACTGGTAATAAGCTTTTTAGTATCTTTCATATATTCAGGAATATGTATTTTCATACCTGCACGATTAAGTAAATACACCAGACCGAAAGCTACATCTATAGCACTTCCAGCACCCCATAACCCTGTTAAAACTTTAACTGGAACAGATTTAGTACGTTCAAATGTTAAAATTTCATACGCAACAAAAGGCATACCCGATAGAATTTCAAGTACGGCTACTAAATCATCAAATTTTATTTCTTGTTTTACCGTAATATTCATTCTTCATCCTGCTCCTGATTTTTTTCCCATTTATCTAATACACCAGAACCTGTATTTGATATTACTGTAAATACATATAACGCCTGTGATGCTATTTCTGTTCCTTCTAAACCCATTGCGGTTAAGATTTGATAAGCTGTATTGGTTACTGTGCCAGCCATACTAAGCATTTCGCTATGTTTAACTTTTGGAATTTTACTATGTTTAATTGTAACAATCATAATATCAACTCTGTACAAGTCCTTCTATCTGACCCTGTGCATTTCTCATAATTATTAATTTTTTATCCTGTTGCTTCATTTGAAATAAGAAATAGGCTACTCCGAAACCTATACCAAGCCCAATCATAAGACCTATAATTATTGCAACATCACTATTCATATGTAGTAATATCATCGCAAGATTTAAAAGGTTAAGTGTCATATGGATATATGGAAAAAAATATTTTGTTTACAAATCAAATCGTAAATTATCGTTATCTAAATAATAACACCATACAATTTCTTGATACTTCGGGCAATATATTTTCTAAAAAAATCTCTGAATTGGGATATCCTTATATATATGGTATACCTGATAATTCAAAACGTTTTTCAGATGAAGAATTAAGTCATATAATAAAAACATATAAAATGAATATACCTTATATTACTCATAATGGTATTCAGGAAAAAATAGGATATAAATTAGAAGTAGATGAGCCACGTCATATACCATCTTTAAGAGATAAGTTTACCCATACCTTTGAAGCTAAGATTCCATATATAAGAAGATTAGGGTTTGATAATAAAATTATATGGGCTAATAATGTACCAAGATATGCAGATATTGATATTGAGGAACGTAAAGGAGATGTTGAACTTATCGGCTATAAAGATAATATTACTAATGAGTATGAACCCTACTATAGTGTTAAAGATTTTATCCAAACATTAGAAAAGAGAAAAATACTTGAAATATATGCTTGGAATGGACAGGCATATGATTTTGATAGATTAGCTGATTTAACAGATTCATTATATTTTAAAAATATATTAAAACTTGATGCAATGTTTATGTATTCTATTTATCAGCAAAAGCCACCAAGAACCCTAAATTTAGCTGGGAAAGAAACAGAAATCGGCACTAAAGTTATTATAACGAAAGCATTCTCTCAATTAACAAGAAAAGAATTAGAAACATATAATGAACAGGATGTAAATATTCAGGCAGGAGTTTTAAATAAACTTGGTATAAGGGATTTGATACATTATTATTCAAATTATCTGGCACTGCATCCTAATGATATTTTCTCCAATGAATCTAAATATAACTTTCAATTAAGACCATCCGCAACAAGAGCTTTCGATAGTTTAATTATCAGGAAGTATTCACCAAGAGTATATCTGCTTGACTCATATACAGTAGGACAAAAAGTATCTTATGAAGGTGGATTTGTACTTGAACCAGAAAAAGGAATCTATTATAATATTGCAAGTTTTGATTATAATAGTTTATATCCTCATGTAATAATGTATACAGATTTTGATAATTTTGTATATAAAATGGTTAAACAATTCGAAAAAGATATATATAATAATAGATTAGATTTTAAAAAACAGTATAAAATTACCAATAATAGAATGTATGATACAGGGCAACAGGCATTAAAAATTTTAATTAATTCATTATATGGTATTTTTGCAAATCCATATTTTAGATATTTCAATTCCCCAACGGCAGAACATATCACAGCCCAAGCGAGATATCAGGTTAAAAAATTAATTCAACTGATACAATCTTTAGGATATAAAATAGTATATGCCGATACAGATTCTTGTTTTGTATATAATATTATTAAATCTGATGCTGAAAAACTTGCTGATATATTAAATAAAGAATTAAATCCTTTTGAAGTAAAACTATCTTTA
>JAJZKG010000003.1 GCA_021809565.1 bacterium
CTTAGAAAAGGGGATAATGTACTTTTATCTCATTTATAACAATTTGAGGTTTTTGAGTAGTTGCAGAAGAGTCAAGGTATATAAAATCTTTTTCTTGGGATCTAGATCCATTGGATCCAGATCCTCTAAATTTTGCATTTTTAAATATTGGAAAATCTTTTTTATTCATTAAGTTTTTTTAGATTCTAGATTTTTATAACCTTTCTTATCAATCATATAAGCAAGACTCACATCTCCTTCTTGTACTATTTTACCATCAACCATAATGCTAACTTTTGAAATATTAAGTTTTTCAATAATTCTTTTTGTATGAGTTATAATCAAAAAAGAAGTTCCTTTTTGATTTAGTTTTTTTATTCCATTACTAATTAACATTAACCCATCAACATCAAGTCCAGAATCAATTTCATCTAAAATTGCTAATTTGGGTTTTAGAACTGCCATTTGTAATAATTCCAACCTTTTTTTCTCACCTCCTGAAAATCCTTCATTCAAATTACGAGCAATAAAAGCATCATTTATCCCAAATTCTTTTGATAATTTTCTCAGATCTCTAGCAAATTCGAATATTGGTACATCAATTTTATGTATAGCTTTATATGAAGCATGCAAAAATGTTCCTACATTAACTCCGGGTACTTCCACCGGATGTTGGAATGAAAGAAATAATCCCATTAATGCTTTTTTAGTTACAGACAGAGTAGTTATATCTTTGTTTAAAAATTCTATCTTTCCAGAATTTATAGAATATGTAGGGTCTCCCATAATAACTTGTGCAAGTGTAGATTTTCCTGATCCATTGGGTCCCATTATAGCTTGTATAGAACCTGTTTCCATCTTAAAATCTATACCTTTTAAAATCTCTTTGTCACCAGAGCCATGATCCTTTAATCCTGCATTTAAATTTTTTATATTCAATGAATTGTTCATAATATATCTATTAATTTTATCTCTTCAAATTTTGTAATTATCTCTCTATTTATTTTATTTATGATTTTAGCACTATTACATATTGTAGAATACTTACAACTACCTAAAAAACAATCAGTAAGAGAAAGATTCTTCTCTAGAGATATAAATATATCCCTCATTGATATATCTTGTGGATTTTTATTCAATAAATATCCGCCATTAATCCCTTCTTTTGAAGATATTAATCCCCCTTTCTTAAGGTAAGATACTATTTTCCTTGAAAAGGCTAATGGAATCCCCGTAGATTTAGATATTTCCTTTAACTTTATCCTTTTTTTATTCTTAGTATTATTAAAAACAACTGATAAGATTAAAAGTGCATAATCTTCTTTTTTTTGTTAGTCTCATAAACTTACACCCTAAAAGTATCAGTTTAGAGTATATCAGATTTTATGCTATCTAATCAATAAAAGGATCTAGATCCAAAAGTGATTTTAAATTTAGAACTATAAAATAAAAATTCAGACAAACAATTTCCTTAGTGCTCCTTTTACTTTCTCAATTTTTCTGGATTTTAAATGTCCAATTTTAGTTATAACAATTAAAGGTTCCACAGTAAAAATTTTGTCTGGTCGAATAAAACTATCAACTTTGAGCCTACCATCAGAAAAATCATCACTACTCAAATGAATAGCTTGTCTACTGATTTCAGCTTTTGAAGTAATCTGACAAAGAATTAGATTATTAAATTCTGCCTGTCCCACTACCAGTGATGGTCTTCTTTTGAATTTTGTAAAATCAGCATAAGGAAAATTGATAAGCACTACATCTCCTACTGTAAATATGCCCATGCAGTATCCTCCTCATCAGTATTCCAATCACTTAAACTACTTAAACTCAGCATATATTCTTCATTTAATACCACTCGCTTCCTAGATGGTGGTGTTATTTTAATTTCACCGCGCTTAGCTGTAAGCTCAACCTTATCCTTAAACCCACTTTCTTCAAGTAAAAGTTTAGGTATACGAATACCCTTAGAGTTTCCAACAGTAACAATCTTAGTCAACATAGTAATTACATTGTAATCACTATTTAAATTTTTGTCAACTTTACGTGTTAGTCAATACAAGATTCCCAATATAAAAGTGTTATCCACGATAACTAATGTTTTTCCCTATCATCTAATATAAATTTTGTTAGAGGGGTATCAGTTTTTTTTGGTAGTTCTTGATAGTTGACTCCATTTTTTCTCTGCGGTATTCATAGTTACATATTTTTTTATAACCTAACAGGATGAGTTTGGCAGCTTTTCAAGTTTAAAACCTGATTTAGTAGTCTCTATTTTAACAAGAACATTCCCTTCTATGGGAATCCCTAAGGCCTCTCTAATTCTTTTAGGTATAGTCATCTGACCCCTTTCCCTGATAGTTGTGATCTCTTGTAAGTAAACTGTATTCATACCAATCACATAGTATGGTTAGTATGAATTTGTCAATAGTATTGAAATTTTTTTAATACTATTTAATCAAGGAATCAACAAATGAGTCTTATTATGCATTATATATAGCATATAACTTATCATCCTGAACCAAAGTCTTTAAAACTTTAATTGGTTTTGTTGCTGGGAGTGATTGTACTGAGCCTGAACTTAGATCAAACTGAGCCCCATGATGTATGCAAATAATGCTTTCTGAATCTTCTTGAACAATGCCATCCTGAAGTGGATATTTCTCATGTGAACACAGATTTTCAAACATGAAAACTCTATTTTCCATCCTATATACAACAAACTCTCCTCCAATAAGCTTATTTTTATAAACTACTGATTTATGCAACGGAAAATCATTTATATCTCCCAGTAATATCTCCATATTTTATAATATAGTTAAAAACCTTTTATCTATATCTAACATAATTTTATCATACACATTATTATTTCTAATTAGAGATAACGGACTCTTTAAAAATCCACTGGCAATCAAATTTTCTGCTATATTTCTGTCTAACCCTCGGGATTCAAGATAGAATATCTCATTATCATTAATCTCTGCCATGGCTGAGTTATGTGACGCTTTTACATTATCTGGAAGTATTTCTAAAGCAGGAACAACTTTTGATATAACATTATCAGATAAAAGTAATGTCTTCTCATCAAAATAATCAAATGAATGTTGTGCCTCTCTTTCTATTCTGATTAACCCTGTGATATAAGATTTTGAATTATCATACATAACACGTCTTATTATAGTCTTAGCATTAGTATCGTGTGATTTATGTATAGATTCAATTTCAAGATCTAGTTTATGAATAGTTCCATTATCAGAATACCCAATTTCAAGTATATAGATATAACAATAGGAATCAATCCCCTGCAATATGAAATCAAGTTTTATGTTATATTCTCCTGTACTATCTACCAATAATATATAATTTAAAGTCTCTCCCCTTTTTATTATATATTTATTTATATAATTTTTTCTTGAGTTTTCAGATAATTTTAAATATATAGTCTTCATATCGTCCATCATCCCACAGAATTTTCCATCTCAAGTTTAATAAGCCTATTCAGTTCAACAGCATATTCCATTGGAAGTTCACGAGCTATAGGTTCTAGAAAACCACTCACAATAAGACTTGTTGCTTCATTATAATCAAGACCTCGTGACTCTAGATAAAATAATTGATCCTCACCTATTTTGGATACACTAGCCTCATGCTGTATTAAAGGTTTTTTAGCATTATCCACATCTATAGTAGGATAAGTATCAGTTCTTGAGTGAGAGTCCATTAAAAGTGCGTCACACACAACATCAGCTCTCATTTTTTCTATATTATTCTCTGCCTTAAGAAGCCCTCTATATGTTGTTCTTCCCCCATCTCTCGATATAGACTTAGATATAACTCTAGATGTTGTATTTGAAGCTGCGTGTATAATTTTTGATCCAGCATCTATATGCTGATTTGACGATGCAGATGCTATTGATAAAACTTCACCATGTGCTCCATCTTCCATTAGGTACACTGATGGGTACTTCATTGTAACCTTTGATCCAAAGTTACCGTCGACCCAAAACATTTTTGCATTTTTATACGCCATTGCTCTTTTAGTGACTAAATTGTAAACATTTTTAGACCAATTTTGAATCGTTGTATATCTAACATTGGAGTTTTCCTTACATACAATTTCAACTACAGCAGAGTGAAGAGAATTCTTGTCATAAATTGGGGCGGAACAACCCTCTAAATAATGTATACTAGAGCCTTTTTCTGCTACAATCAAAGTTCTCTCAAACTGTCCCATAGCTCTAGCATTAATTCTAAAATATGCTTGAAGAGGAGTTTCCACCTTTACTCCTTTTGGTACATATACAAAAGAGCCTCCAGACCATACTGCTGAATTTAGTGCTGCAAATTTATTATCATAAGGAGGAATAATAGTTCCAAAATACTTCTTTACAATATCTGGATATTGTTGTACAGCTGAATCCATATCCGTAAATATAACACCTTTATCTTCTAGTTCTTTTAAAATACTATGATATACTACTTCACTTTCAAATTGAGCTCCCACACCCGCAAGAAATCTTCTTTCTGCTTCAGGAACTCCAAGTTTATCAAAAGTTTCCTTTATCTCTGGAGAGACATCAGACCAATCTTTTGCAGAATTTTCTTGAGCACGGAGAAAATAATAAAAATCTTCAAAATCTATATCTGATAAATCAGCTCCCCATAAGGGCATTGGTTTTGATAGAAATACATCATACGATTTTAACCTAAAATCACGCATCCATTGGGGTTCATTCTTCATATATGATATTTCTGCCACTATATCCTTATTCAAGCCTTTTTTAGCTTTGAATGTATATTTTGACTTTGTCCTAAAACCAAACTTATATTCGTCTTTCAAAGACTCTTGGATTTTTATATTTGTTTTATTATTATTTTGTAATACTTCTTTCATAATTTATAATATATCTCTTATTATAACATTTTCATTAATATATATGCCAAGAGCTATATTTGATATCAAAACTAAACTCAGGATAAATACAATTATATAGTAAAACACTCCTAATATGATGTCTACTCTCTCGAAATACACTCACACTTGATAATCTTTCAATGCTATCACCTGTATACCTTTAACCTTACCTTGATGTTTAAAATTTTCTGTTATAAGTGTAACGTTATATTCTTTTGCAATAGCTAAAAAAGAAGCGTCATAATAAGTAATTCCAAATTTATAAGCAATAGCAAAAGTTTCACGAGACAATTTATATGATTCAGATATAAACTCCAAAGGTAAGGAATAAAAAACATCTAATGAAACAATAGCTTCTTTATCTGTTAACCTCTTCCCAGATAGAAGTACATTTCCAACCTCATATTTAGCTAATTCTGGAACTAGAATATTTACATTACCTCTAGTTCCAGACCTCATTATACTGTCAGCCTTGTCAATATTTTTTCATTCACCTTATTTAGATATTTAACTATGACCAAAGTGTCTATTACTAGGTTTATACTCATCAATGTGATTTTCTACCCTCTATTATAAAATCTACAGCACTTTTATTACCACTTCCAATTATATTACGAGATTTATTAATTTTTTTAAAAATCTCCTTTTCATTTATATTAGGTTTATGAGGTCGTATTACAATTTCATCATTATTGATAACTGAAATTGATACAACTGATAATGGTGAAGCCCAACCTACACTCTTCCTTATAGAACCAGGAATGGTTAACTGTCCTCGTTGTCTGATAATACTAACTTTACTCATATATTCAGATTATCAGAAATCCTGATTAATGTTAATATAAAGTCTTGTACATATTAGAATAATCCTAAAAATTGAAAAGCAAAATATAAGCTATGTATAGATTGCTATGTTAATTTGATATCATCTGGTATAAAAGACAATCTTGTATTTATGAAGTTGAAAGATGTTCTAAACACTTCTTCTTCATGAATATTACTATTTATCATGTAGTGTGTATTACGCCCTGATTCACGTTTGATTATTATTCTTTTTTCTGTAGCAGATTGTAGATAGTTTACAAAAGTTTGTCTTGCCATTTTACCCTTAACTGCATTAAAAAGATTCTTAAATTGTAACTCTTTTCTTTTTATGAGAGGTCTTAATATAATTCTTGTTTGATCATCTATATCTTTATTTTTTAAAAATTCGATCCTCTTAGTTTCTATACTTGTTTTTATAACTGAAATGATTGATAACGTTAAAGCTTCTTCAAAGAATGAGACAAAATGGTTTAGATTTTTTCTTTCTAGTGAATATAGGAGATATTTATAGTATCTTTGTTTCTCTTTATGATAATAATATGATGTACTATATAAATTTTTACTGTTTACTCCAAGACTACGTAAGAATATATGCTCAAGCATCCTTGACACCCTCTTATTTCCGTTATTGAATGGATGTAGAGCATATAGTGCTGTATGAAATATTCCAACAGCAGTAATGGTTTGGTTGTGTTTAACAAACAAGAGTAATTCCTCTATAGCATTGTTAATTTCATGATAATCTGAGGGTATGTATGTCCCCACCCTAATATTATTACTATCTCTAAAAATTCCGGATTTGTAAATATCAATATCCGGTAAATAATCTTTAAAAATGTCTAGTCCTTGTGTTAATTGTACATGCAGATCCCTTATATATGATATATCAATATCTTTAATATGAACTGGATTCTCATTGTATTTCCTAAATGTTTTTGCGATGTTAAAAAATTCTAATTTTTCATAGTCCTTTCTTGTGAGTTTTTGTTTTGCCTTTATTTTATTACTAATAAATACATAATCTTTATTCTGGAGAATGAATTTATATACATCTTCTGCTTCTTTTAGTGTTAGTAATGAATTTTCTGCTTTGGAGATAGCAAAGGATGCCAACAGTTCATTTTTACTAATAAGATTATTTTCAATGTCTGGATTCAGAAATAATTGTTCATACTTAGAGAGATCACTATCCAATTTTAAAATCTCATGATCTTTGAATGGCAACAGACTAGTAGTCAAAATGAACTGACTCAAAAAAGGGTTTTTAAAAAGATTTTGTGCTATTAGTTTATCCATATCAGTCTAATTTCAGTCTAGTTATTAGTCTAGTTATTAGTCTAGTTAGATTAACATAACTTTTTCAATAAGTCAAATATTAACTATTATCAATGTGGCTTTCATCTCTTTTAATAAACCTAGCAAATTTTTTCTCAAATGATTGCATGAAACTCATAAATTTTCTTAAAAATCTCATCCTTACTCACATCAAGCTAACTTGATTATAATCTTTATGTTTAAGGCCAAATCTGATTTTCATCTTCATCTTTTAATATTATTGCAGATGTTGGACAACTCTTTGCTGCTTCCAAAATTGTTTCATAATCTGAAACATTATCATTTAATATATATGCTTTATTGTCTTTATCCAGAGCAAATGTTTTAGGATCTATACCAACACAAGATGCCGCACCAATACAAATATCAGGGTCTATCTCAATATATATTTTTCTACCCTCAGTAGTTTTATAAATATTATCCTTTAACATTACGAGTCTATCTCTACAACCTCTTTAATTTCAGGAAATTCTTCTTTTATTATTGTCTCAATGCCTCCTTTCAACGTCATAGCAGAAAGAGCACATCCAGAACAAGCACCTATCATCTTAACTGTGACTATTTTGTTTTTAACTCCAACAAGTTCTACATCCCCCCCATGTTGATATATAAAGGGCCTTATTTCATTTAGAACATTTTCTATTTTGTTTTTCATGGATTAATTATACCATAACTAGTTACAAACCACAGTTTGTGGTATTGGATTGGTTTGAATAGTAAGTTTTGTTGATGACTGTGTAGGGTATGATTCTTGCACAATAGGAGCGTCACCTCCTACTAGGTAGCTAGCTCCACCTCCTTCCTTACAGAATCCAATTATATATCCTGTAGGATAAGCTGTTGTTGATTGATTGGGACTAATATTAGAGAAATAAAAGAATTGTGTCTGAGAGGCTGTAGTAGATGTACTATCAACCAAATTTCCTGTCAAAACAGTATTTTCTGCAATCCATGAAGTAACCCCTCCAGATGTATAACCGAAACAAATCCTATTATTTACCCCACCAATACAAGATGGTGTTGTAGTAGCAAAAGATATCGTACTTGGGTAAAATTTATGATTACTAAAATATGCGGTTAAATCCTTATTTATTGCAGACATAGCCTGATATCTAACCTCATTTCGGGCAGTCATCTGTGCAGACCCAAGTCCTATGATAGCAATAGCAATAAGAATACCTATAATAGCCATCACTATAAGTAGCTCAACTATAGTAAATCCTTTAGATCTAGATAGTTTATTAAAAGATTCATAACTTACTCTCATATAAAAATAATACCCTAAATAGATTTTTTTTTAAATGCATGTAGTATATAGATACAATGAATAGTAATCCAACACTATAGAATTATTTTCTAATATTACATATAATACTCATGGTTTATATTAATTTTTATGAAAATATTTAACAGTGGATCCATATCGCCTAATTCAAGCATAAGCACCTTAGGTCTTGCTTATGATGATATATTAATCCTACCTAAAAGATCTGAAATTTTATCAAGAAATGATACAAACCTCGAAACTAATCTAACAAAAAACATAAAGATAAAAACTCCAATCATTAGCGCTAATATGTCATCTGTAACTGAATCTGATATGGCAATAGAAATGGCTTTATATGGGGGTGTAGGCTTTATACATAGATTTATGACTATAGAAAAATGTGTTAATGAGATAAAAAAAGTAAAAAATTATAAATATGATATAGAAAAATATAAATCAGCATCCAGAGATAAAAATGGAAAACTGCTAGTTGGAACATCTATAGGAGTTAGAGATAACTATATCAAAAATGCTGAGATGGAGTTGAAAGCTGGAGCAGATATAATAGTCATAGATATAGCACATGGTCACTCTATAAAAGCAATAAATGCCGTTAAAGATTTAAAATCTGAGTTTAAAGATAATATAGTCCTTATTATAGGTAATATAGCTACATATGATGCAGCAGAGGAATTTATACAGCTTGGAGTTGATGCATTAAAAGTAGGTATAGGTCCTGGATCAGCATGCTCAACCAGAATAGTTACTGGTGTTGGTATACCTCAGATTACAGCAATAGATGAAGTTTATAGAGCATCTAAAACTACTGATATACCAATAATAGCCGATGGGGGAATAAGAAACTCTGGAGATATATCAAAAGCACTGGCTTGTGGAGCATCAACTGTTATGTTGGGAAATTTACTTGCAAGAACAATATCTTCCTCTGGAAATACAATAGAAATAGATGGAGAACTTTTTAAAGAGTACAAAGGAGAAGCCTCTAGAACAGAAATGAACAAACAGTTTAAATTAGAGAAAAGAACAAATACGAAAAGTCTAGTTCCTGAAGGAGTAGAAGGTAGAATTCCAATCGATGGTACAGTTGAAGATACTTTAAATCGCTTAACTGGAGGTATAAGATCTAGTATGAGTTATACTAATTCTAGAACACTGCAAGAATTTAGGGATAATGCAGAGTTTATACAAATAACTGCTGCTGGGTTCAAAGAAAGTACTCCTCATGACATAATACTATGACAACTAGTACAGAAGATCTAACAAATCAAACTTTAAATATACTCAAAAACTCAGAACTTAGTGAAGAAGATAAAACAAAACTTGCAAGAGACCTCATAGTTTCTCTAAGTGAGAACGATGAAAATAAAGGAGTAAAAGTAATATCAGACCTTTGGGATTATGTTAAAAGCTCTTTTTTACCTACCTATGGTCTTGTTGTTGGAGTAAAGAAAATTACCAATGATGAGGTTATCCCAGGAGTTATATGTATCCTAATCAACCTAGCATCAACACTAATTACAATTTACTATCTAGCTAAATTATTAACACTAGCTTAGTCTGAATTTATAATATTCCACTATTAGTAATCATAATCAATATGATCTGGATCTATATCAGACAAAAACCTAGATGGAGGGTTATCTTGATATCTACCATAAAGCATTCGCCTCTGAGCAAATGATAGAAACAATCTTTCTTTTGCTCTAGTCATAGCTACATAACATAATCTCCTCTCTTCTTCCATTTGTTCAAGATCTATAAAAGACCTTTGATGAGGAAATATATTCTCCTCCATCCCTATAATAAATACATTTTTGAATTCTAGACCTTTTGCTTGATGGATACTCATCATAGTCACAACATTAGAAGATTCTTCTATCTCCTCTTTTTGAACAAGAGATATATCAAATAATAAATCTGTAATCGTTTCATATTTTAATGCCATACCAATAAATTCATAAATATTTTCCATTCTAGATATTCCTATATCACCTTCTGGTAAAACATATTTTTCATAATCAATTTTTTTTACAACATATTTTATGAATTCTGATGGTGTTACATTTGAATCTTCTGAATCTGAATTTGTTAGATTCAAATGTTTCCTCAAATCTTCTATAATACCAACAAAAGATAATACTGGAGGAGTCAAGGTATCTTTCATATTTAATATATATTCACCAAGAGAAATACCTTCTAATGATGCTTGTTCTTGCAATCTTGCTAAAGTTGTAGTACCAATTTTACGAGTTGGTACATTTATAATGCGAGTTAACGCTACCGTATCATTTGGATTAACTATAAATCTAAGATACGAAACTATATCTTTTATCTCTTTTCGTTGATAAAACTTTAATCCACCAAAAATCCTATATGGAATTTGATCACGGACAAAGTATTCTTCTATAACCCTCGATTGAGCATTAGTTCGATATAACACTGCATAATCAGAGAAAGTAGTTTGAAGCATTCTTATTTTATCAACAACATACCTTGCTTCATCAATTTCATCTAATGCTTGATATAGTTTTACTGGATGACCCACTTGATTCTCTGTCCATAATTTTTTTTCATACCTTAATCTATTTTGAGCTATAACAGATTGAGAAGCTTCCAATATTCTTTTTGTTGACCTATAATTTTGTTCTAATTTAATTATCTTTCCATTTGGAAAATCCTTTTCAAAAGATAATATATTTTGTATGTTAGTACCTCTCCAAGAATATATATTTTGGTCTGGATCACCTACAAAACAGACATTATCAGTAGAAATTTCCTTTATTAAATTATATTGAATATTGTTTGTATCTTGATATTCATCAACAAGTATATATTTGAGACTATTTTTAAATTTATTTTTAAAATCAATATCATTTTTTAAAAGGTACAAACTATTAAATAATATATCATCAAAATCCAATGCACTATTCTCTTTTAGTTTTTTTTGATATATAGGATATGTAGCTTTTACAATTTCCTCATAAAAATCACCTGCAATATATTCAGATGGTGATATATAATTTGATTTAGCTTTTGATATACCTGATAAAATAGCTCCTATGGAAAATTTTGCAGAGTCTATATTTAACTCTTTAAAAATTTCTTTCATGATTTTTTCTTGATCATCATCATCAAATATAACTAAGTTATTTGATAGATTTATTCTTTCTCCTTCATGCCTTAAAATATTTAGAAATACTGAATGAAATGTTCCTAAATATGGAAAGTACAAATGTCCACCAAGAAGACTAGTAACTCTCTCCCTGATTTCAAATGCAGCTTTATTAGTAAATGTAACTGCAAAGATCTCTGAAGGATGGATATTTTTTTCTTTAATTAGATATGCAATTTTATAAGTCAAAGCTTTTGTTTTACCTGATCCAGCACCAGCTAGGACAAGCAGGGGAATATTGACCTCCTCTAATACTGCTTCTTTCTGCTTATCATTTAAATCATTTAACATATGGAAATTATTCATCTATATATTGAATATTCTGTAAGTATGCTGAGACTACCCATGGTAATTTTAAAGATATTTTTATATTTCATATTCAAACTATATATAGAACAAAGAATGTAACCAAAAAATATACAATTATTGCAATAAATAATGGTCTATCCTTATACCAAATTGTTTCAGGAATACCACCCTCTTTCTTTACATATAGATTATACATATATCTTGCAATTATATAAAAAATTATTGGTATAGTAACCTTCACCCAGTGAGGATTTTTTAAATGACTAGGCAAAATTGAAGATATCAAATTAGGGGTATGAGCATTTAAATCTTCAGTATAAGAGAAAAGTATATATGACATAAAAGTTGCCGCAGCAGTCATTGCAATGAGATTATCTAAAAGTTCTTTAGGATAGGATTTTAAAACATTCCTATGTATAACCGCATTTTTAAAGGACATTATTGTAATTTCTGCTCTCCTTTTACCAAAAGAAACAAACAATGATAGTGCTACTATAAAAATCACAAACCATGAGTTTATTGCTGACCCTATAACTACACCACCAGCCATCACACGTAATACAAAAAGTGTTGCAGTAGTTAAAGAATCTATTATTAATATTTCTTTTAAATATAATGAATATACAACAACGATAATATAGTATGCTACAAATATACCAGCTAGATATTCACTAATTAAAATAGCAAAAAATAATCCTACTGCAAAAAGTATTATAGATATAATTAATGCCTCTGATCTTGATATAAATCCAGCAGCTATAGGTCTATGTTTTTTTTGAGGATGTATTCTATCTCTTTTATAATCAACAATATCATTAATTAAATATGCTGATGATGATAATATTACAAGGATACAAAATGATAATATTACGATAATATCATCATGCAGATTGAACATATCTCTATTGTAAAATAGAAAGGCAAACACTAATAAATTCTTGACCCACTGACGTGGTCTTAAAGCTAGAAAAATATATTTAATATGATTTAACAAGTTATTCATCAATATGTATTATAATACATATATAAAAATATGAATATATTATGAAAAAATATAATAGAGGATATATTAGTATTTTTTTAGTAATGATCGGTGTGACCTTAGGTGGGTTATTGTTACATTATAATCTGTTTGCTAATGTATACTATAAGAATATATTAAATACAGATATTTCATATATAAAATCTTCACAATACAGTGACCTCTGGAAACATTTATCCTTATATCAGAAACAAAAATTTAGTAATGAAGATAATTTTACTAATTTTATGAAAAATAAATATCATCCTTTGAGTATATCTATCAAGAATTTGACTGTATTAAAGCATACAAACAGAGAAACTATACTATCCGTAATTTTGAATATGCAATCCCAAAATAAAAACTACATTATACCTAAATATTATAACAATAGCTTCCAAATTGTATTAAATAATGATAATCAATTTATACATATGGGACAGTTTTCCTTAAAATCTCCAATAGTAAAAAATACAACTACTGGTAACATGATAATGGACATACCAATCGTTATGTTACACAGAGTCGCACCAACATTTCCACAAAGATCAAGTTTTAACTCTCAATATGGATATTCTCTTGATTATAATTTAACACTGTTAAGCTCTTCTTTCAATACCCAACTTCAATGGTTAAAAGAAAATAACTACAAAACTATAACATTAACACAACTATATAATCACTATTACTATAATACAATTCTTCCTAAAAAACCCATAATCTTAACATTTGATGATGGAAGATTAAGTGCATATACCTACGGAGTACCTCTCTTATTAAAATACCATGATACTGCAACATTTAATATAATTACAGGATTTGTAGGTTCAAGTAAAAATAATTATCAATATATGACATGGCCAATTATTAAAAAAATGCAAAAAGAAGGTATGCAAATTGAATCTCATACAGTAACACATCTTGCCCTTGGATCATTACCTACAAATTTAATGCAATATCAAATACTAATATCTAAACAAAAATTGGAACAAGAACTTGGAGTTCCAATTCAATTTTTAGCATATCCTTCGGGATCCCCTTTTAGAAATAATGATGTTCCTAAAATACAAGAATTAATTACTTTAATGGAGCAAGATGGGTACATAGGTGGACTATTGGATCAGAGATATAATCAAACAAAACAAAATCTTGAAAATTCTTACCATCTATATAGAATTAGAGACTCTGGGAATATTACACTATCTCAGTTTATATATGAAATTGAAAGTACAGCATAATATATTTACGTATATAGCTTTATAAAAACATCAGAAGGAATATCCACCTTTCCAAACCTTTTTGTTCTTTTTTTACCTTTTTTCTGTTTTTCCAGTAATTTCATTCTTCTTGTAGGATCACCTCCATACAATTTTTGGGTTACATCTTTCCTAAATGCCTTAACATCTTCTCTTGCTACAATTTTACCATTTATACTAGCTTGTATAGGGATAGAAAACTGAGTTCTTGGAATGAGATCCTTCAATTTGGAACAATATTGTAAAGCTACTTCTTGTGCTTTATCTTTATGAATTAACATAGCTAAAGGTTCTATAAGTTCATGATTCACCATAAAATCAACTCTAACAACATCAGTATCAAAAAAGCCAATAAGTGCATAATCCATAGAAGCGTCTCCAGAAGTTAATGATTTTAAGTCATCAAAAAAATTGAAAATAAGTGATGATAAAGGAAGATTAATTGTTATTATAACCCTCTCAATATTTACACTTTCATTTTGGGAAAATGTGGAATTTATAAAAACTCCTCTTTTTGATGATATAAATGAGACAATTTTATTAAAATATTTTTGTGATGCAACAATATCCATAGATACATATGGCTCTTTAATATTTATTATTTTTGAGAAATCAGATATTTCGGTAGGACTAGTAATTTCTTTCTCTGTATTGTCATTATATGTAACATGATATTCTACAGAGGGGATACTCATAAAAATAGAAACATTATATTCCATCTCTAATCTTTCTTTTATTACATCAGCATGTAGCAATCCTAAAAATCCACATTTATATCCGAAACCTAATATTTCATTAGTAACAGGTGTAATATCCAGAGAAAAATCATTCAATGCTAATTTTGAGATGGCGTCTTTAAAATTATCTATATCTGCTGCATCTACTGGATATATTGATGCAAAAACCATACTTTTAGGCTTAGAAAATTCAAATACTGGTTTATCTGTAATATTTTTTACTATTGTATCTTGTACAACCACGTCTTTGACATATTTTATTCCCGTAGTAATAAAACAAACATCCCCAGCATGTACTTCATTTTGATAATCAAGTTTACCTCTTACATATCCTAATGACAAAACCTGCATAGCTTTTTTCTTTGAGCAAAAATATATGGTATCACCTTTTTTTAATATACCATCTACAACTTTTACAAGAAGAATAACACCTTGATATTCATCAAAAAAAGAATCAAAAACAAATCCCCTGAAATTTTTTGGGTATTGATCCATTGGATCTTGATCCTTTGATGTATCACACGAAGGGGGAGGAATTTTTTCTATTATCGTATCTATAAGTTTCTCTATTCCAATACCTGTTTTACCAGAAGTGAATATTATATCTTCCCTATCAAATCCTAATATTGCCTTAATTTCAGCTAATACTTTATCTATATCTATACCTTTTATATCTACCTTATTTAAAACTGGAATAACTGGGATATCCAATTCTATAGCTTGGAGATAATTTCCTATCGTTTGAGCTTCAATACCTCCAGATGCATCTATGAGAAGTATTGCACCATCTGAAGCTCTGAGTGACCTTGCTACCTCTCCTTGAAAATCAACATGTCCTGGTGTATCAATAAGGTTTAAGATATAACCCTTATACTCCATACGGATTGTCTGTAGTTTAATTGTAATGCCTCTTTCTCTTTCAAGCTCAAGATTATCTAAAAACTGATCTTTTAAATCTCTCTTTGATATTGTATGTGTATATTCCAAAAGTTTATCTGACAATGTAGACTTACCATGATCAACATGAGCAATAATTGAGAAATTACGAATTTTAGAAGATGGATTAAAATCCATTTTATTTCTTTGTCTTTATAACCTTTGAATTCAGATTCTTTGGAGTTAAATTTTTTGAACCTAGATTTTTTGAAATTGAACTCTTGGAGGTCTTGTTATCCACTTTTCGTATCTTAGATTTTACAACTTTAAAATCTGCAGACATAGAACCTTTCAAGAGAATTTTAGATAATCTTGATTTTTCTCTTGCAGCCTTATTTTTATGATAGATATTTTTCTTAGCCATCTTATCAATAATAGAAAACAGCTCTGATAAAGATTTTTGGTCAGGGTTTTTGTTATAGGCCTTGGTCATTTTATCAACATTAGTTCTATAACCATTGTTGAGAAAGGTTCTTCTTTTAGTTCTTCTTATATCTTTCAAAGATGATTTTAAATTTGCCATATGGGCTTTAGTATACTAGAAAAATTACTCTAAATCAAATCATTAAATTAAAAATAATGGTTTAAATAAATATTATATGTTTTTGGAGGAGGAGGAGATAGTGCTTTAAAAGTTTTATATAAGGGTTACCCCAACTTTTAAGAACACTACCCCTCCTCTCTCTCAACTATTTATCAGTAACTCTGAGAAGGACCGTACGAATACGATAACTTCTACCATGCTACTGAAGGGATCTTAGATCCAAAGTTCTTTTTATCCTAATAGAGGCCCTCCATAAAATATGGATCTTACTACGCAGGTTGAAACTGAGACCAGGGGATATTCCAATCTCCTTCACCGTTTTGTGCTTCATTTGCTTTGAGCGTAGTTCCTGAGATGATGACCACATCACCTGGTTGGGAAAAGTTGTAGAACCACTGAGCATGATTAGGGTTTTGTTCTACACAGCCAAAAGAAACATTGTAGTGACCGTGATCATACACATCCCAAGGTGCACTATGTATGAAGTACCCGTCTGTACTAATGGCTACATCAAGATATACGTTTTCAGCGTAGATCCCTGGATACCCAATAGTAGCAGAATTCATGAACACTACTGGATCTTTGTAAAGAACCACTAATGTTCCAGATATTGTTTGGAACCCAGATCTCCCAAGACTAACAGGAAACGTATATAAAAGTTGGGTTCCATTGTAAACTTGCATCTGATCAGTTACAGCACTGATTTTAGTCAGATGCTGATTCACCACCGTAAACGCACTCTGAACAGATGAACCAACGAGTCTCTTGCCACCGAGTACCAAACCGTTTAGGTTAACCTTGAGTGTGGCATTCTCGTTCATGGGCCAAAAGTTTTGTGGTCTACCATCCACCTCAGTCTGAGACCACCAATGCCACCCTATAGGATCTGCAATAGACTCTGTAGTCTGAAGCCTAGATAAAACCTCCTGTTGTAACGCTTCTGGAATGGGAGTAGAAAACTGAACTACCCATGTTGCCCCCATACCTACTTGCTGACCATTAGAAGGAGAAACCGTGATGTTCACAGTTCCAGCCGGCAATGGTTGCAATGCAGTTTTGAAGGTAACATTTTTACTTACAGTCCGTACTGGATATCCACCACGTGCCGCAAGTGAGAAATCGAATTGAGTATCCCACGCCATCTGTTGTACTGGTATCCACCTGTAGAACTCTGACTTATTCGATCCTCCATACGAAGACACCAGCTTTCCTTGAACAACAGTTCCACTTTGGGTTTTCACAACCAAGGTTACAATACGTGCATCCTTTGTTGAGATCCCAATATTCGCATTTGGACTTACCAATCCACCTGATACTGGCACTGTTACCTGAACCTGCGGAGAGATGTGCTTGATTGCTGGTTTATGTAAACCTGTTACCAAGACTGCTCCCATAAAGCCCAATCCAACAAGCACCAAAAATATCAGAACCTTTCGTACCATACGCATTGTGTAACCTCCTTTGGAGTGTTCATTGTGGAAAAAAACGTGACTTAACCTGTCTCCCTCTATGTTGAATTATTAAAGAACACCTAGTATTATACCACACACAAAGGTATATTTAGATTAAAAGATATAGGAAAATAATTGAGTAATTAATCAAGAAGAAAATTTAGTACTTAATGAAATTCAGACCTGATTTTCACAAGATAAAATAATATTACAAGACCAAATACACTTGATATAATAAAAACATTATTAAATGATTTGGATATCAATGATAAATAAATAGAATATACTACTGCAAGAAATATAGTTATACAATAAAGAACATATCCATATTTTCTCATTCTAATCAATCCTATACCACAAATTATGTCCATAACCCCATAGATAAGTGCAGCAAAACCTAATAACATTAATGATAAGGAAAACTGATGGAAACTAGAAAAAACAAATACAATCCCAATAAATACTGGAAATGCCCCACTTAAAATATACAGCACCGCTATAACACCTACCAAAATCGGTCTTTGTATAGAAAAGCTTTTGTTCATTGAATTACCTGAGAGTTCTTGTTCCACAATATATAGTAAAATAATATATCACATTTAGGTTTGGGATCCATAGTATCCTAACTTCCAACTACCTTACTGCTATCGAAAAACGCTTCTACCTCATCAATGATTTGGTTTGGTAATAGGTTAGATTTTACAAAATAACCATTAGCCCCAAGATCAAAAGCATTCTTTATTATCTCATCATATCCAAGGTTAGTAAGCATAAAAATTGGCAAGTTTTTGGATTTATTTTCTGTAGATCTAATTTCTTTTAAAACATCTATCCCTGTCTTTTTAGGAAGCATAATATCAAGCATAATAAAATCAAAATCATCAGCCAATGCTTTTGATACAGCATCTTCCCCATCATAAGCATTAACTACAACATAACCCCTTTTAGTAAAAAATTGGTTATATATATCAGATAGAAAAAGATCATCTTCAACTATTAATACCTTTTTACTCTTTACTTCATCCATAATACAAAACTATAAAAAAATTATTAGCTATGCTCCAATGCATTATCTGGTAAAGAAAAATAGAACGTTGAACCTTTCTTCTCTTTACTCTCTACCCACATTTTCCCTTTATGCATATTTATTATCCTATCTGCTATATACAACCCAAGCCCAGTACCTTTAACCTGTATCTCACTATTTTCTGCTCTAAAGAACTTTTCAAATATCTTATTAACATTTTCTTCAGATATTCCTATTCCATTATCCTTTACACTCACAATAAAATTATTATTTCCTTTTGGATCTTGATCCTTCCTAACTTCAACAACAATTTTACCACCATGTAATGTATAATTTATAGCATTATTTATTAAATTAGACAATACTTCTTCTATTTTTAATTTATCAGCTACTATAGGTGCATTAGTAAGTTCACTTTTTAGTATAATCTGTTGCTTCTTTTGTGACGCATATGAATAAAAATCATCAATTATTTTTTTTGTTACATCTAGCAGATCAAATTCTTTTCTATCAATAGTTAAAGAATCTTCATCCATTAAAGATACACTTAAAAGATTCTCTAGTAGACCTAAAAGATGTTCAGACTGTATCTCAATTTTTTCTACATACTTTTTTATATCTTGTGATACACCTTTAGATATTTCAGGGTCATTTAAAAGAAGGTAAGTATAACCCTTAATAATGGATACTGGAGATCTAATCTCATGGGCAATAACAGACATAAACCCTATATTCTTATCCTTATTTGCTGATAAATTAGATTGAGTCTGTTCAGGTTTATTATTAGATATAAAATTCTCTATCTCTTTAAACTTCTTATCTACATTATCTTGTATCTCATATAGGGCAAAAAGTATAAAAAATATGATTACAAGGAATAGTATCCAAAAGATTAGAAAAAAAGAGAAAAATGAGGATATATAGAAATTCAAAACATAACCTAAAACAACGAAGATTAGGAAAAATCCAGCTATTTGAAATATTTTTTTCATATCATTCATCTACATTCAGTATACAAAAAAGGCAGTTTTTATACAATCTATAAATTGTCTTGGTGTTTCAATAGAAAATATTTTAAGTTATAATAAACTACATATGGATAAATATTCATTGTTTACAGACGCAGGATCAAGGGGAAACCCAGGTAAGGCATCATATGGTATATACCTATTCAAGAATGATCAGCTTCTTGATTTTGATGGGAAATACTTAGGTATCAAAACAAATAATCAGGGAGAGTTTACGGCTTTAAAAGAAGGTATTTTAATTGCTATAAAACACAATATTAAAAATTTAGACTGTTTTTCAGATAGTGAACTTTTAATAAAACAAATCAATCATGAGTATAAAGTTAAAGATCCATATTTAAAAGGTATAATTAAAGAAATTTATGATTTATCAGAAAATTTTGATACAATTACATATACTCATGTTAGACGTGAGTATAATAAGTTTGCCGATAAAATGGTGAACATAGTATTAGATGCAGTAGGATGAATAAAAATAATCAATATACCGAACAATACATTGAACTTTCAACATATCTAAAAGTTATAAAAAAAAGATTTAAAATAATAATCTTGGTACTTATTATTTTTATACTAGGTGGATATATATATTCTTTATCAACTCCTACAACCTTTCAAAGTTCTATAAATATCTATACTACTGATGCACTAGATATGACCAATTATCTACAAACTAATCATGCAGTAAATAGTGCCTACACAATATTTAAAACACTCAATCCTAAAAGATACTCTAGCTTTTCATTAAGTTATTTCAGAAGAAATGTAAGATCAGTTCAGATTGGACAAAGTATAGTATCACTGACAATAACAAATACAAATAAAAATGTAGCAATAGATTTTACAAAAGCTTATGCAGAAATGATATCATCACCTAAATTTAATAATATAATAAACAATATACTCAAAAAAGATTATAGTAGTTGTATAAAAGTAAGGAATGCTACTATAGCTACAAATTTAAAATATAACCTTAAAGAGAATGTTCCAGTATGTATTGAAACAAAACTTGTTATAAGTAAGCCATCCAACATAGTCACTGTGTCAACTATACCTTCAAAATCAAAAGATGTAATATTATTTTTGATTGCAGGAATATTCATAGCTTTACTTCTAGCTACATTACTTGAATATATGCCTAATGATAAAAGCAATTAACTCTGACTATATAGAGGATGTTATATATACTGTGAAAAAACTCCATGGAGATGTAGAAATAAATATAATAGATGAGAATGTAACACCAGAAAAGGAAATAAAAGAGGAACTCTCAAATATAGATATATTTGGATCTAGACGTTATTTTATTATAAGAAACCCAAAAACAATATTACCATTCGCCAAAAATATAGATACTGAAGATTATATATATCTCCACACCAATAAAAAAATTAAAGACATTGATACTATTATAGGTAAAACGTTAACTATAGAAAATTTTATCAGGGAGGAATTTTTAAAATATGGAGTTTTGATAGATACAAATGTAATAAAATTTATTGTATCTAATATACAAGACAATAGATTATCATTAAAAAATGAAATAAAGAAATGTGTTTTTTATATATATCCAGAAAAAAATATTAATGATGTGTCTCAAATTAAAGATATATTAGTACCTGATACTGAGATTTTGATCTGGAATATATTAAATTATATAGTTGATAATTCAAAAAAAGATATAATAAAGGAGTACAAAAAACTAAAAGATCAAAATACAGATAGTATATATATATTAACAATGGTACTAAGACAAATTAAGATAATACTTCTTGTATTATCAATGAAAGACAATTCATCTATAAAAATTATGGAGGAACTCAAAAAAATTAAAATAAATACTAGTGTATATGGAATTGACAGAATCAAAAAAAGCTTAGACTCAAGAAATATAGAAAAATATTCCAAAGAAAAATTAACATTAATATATCATAAAATGATAACCTTATATTCTTCTTCAAATGGTGGGAAAATAGATATTGATACGGGATTACTTTTACTACTTCTTTTTATATAAATCACTAATTCCTAGTTCTTTTTACTATCCTTCTTTTAAATCCATTAACTATAAGTAGGTCATTATAATATCCATATATAAGTCCCATAAGTAGAATTCCCATACCTAATGCAAAAAGTATATATGTAGGGTAATCTGTACCAGTATTAGGTAACGATGTTGCAGTAGGATTTACAGTCAATACTACAGTGCATGGATTTTGTAGGGAATTTCCCACGCTATCCGTTACTCCAGATAACGACACAGTATACTGTACAGGAGAGCTTCCTGATACAGAAGACGGTACTGCCCAAGTAGCAGAACTCCCTGAAGAAGATGGGGTTAAAGTTCCCCCTTGAGGAGAAATTTGCCATTGAGCATTAGAGTAATCTATAGTTGCAGAAGAATCTGAATCTTTTATACCTGATTGTATCTCTACAGGTGTAGTACTACCAGCGAGGATCGTTGTAGTAGTAGATCCATTTTGAGTTACTGTAAAGTTATTACAAGTAAGTGCAGGAGTCGCAGTTGAAGCTGTAGAACCAGAGCACTGTGATGCATCCAAATTGTTACTTGTTACTGGTGCCGATTTTGTACCACTAGAATTTTGTATCCATGCAGTAGAGGAATAAGTATCTTTATTATTATTGCCTGACCATGTAAAAGTCCCTGATAGAGAACTCGTAGATTCTGGATTAAAAGTATACACTCCTTGCTTTGAAGTTGTTACATCAGAAATATACCCATCAACAGTATATGTAGAGGATGTTCCAGATGGAGCAACCCAAGTTGTTGTTAATCCTGAAGAATTGGGTGTACAAGAAAGCTTTAATGATGAAAGAGTTTGTATAATAGTAGAAGAAGATGTTGATGATGATGTTGATGATGATGTTGAAGTTGAAACAGAAGTAGGAGGGGTTTGTGCATGAGCATTAGTGGTATTACTACTGCCTATATGTGTTTTATTAAAATTTATAGCTATTAATACTGTCAACCCAGCCAATATCAAAAGACCAGTTACAATTAGTATTCTAAAGGTATTTTTTCTCTTTCGCGCAAGTTTAGCAGACATTGAGTCTAGCTCCTCTATATCTTGATATACTACACTATTTTTTTTATCAGTCAAATTAGGTTTTTCTTCCATAGCATTACTTTTACTATATTTAAATATAGATTTTTAAATATGTTTTGTCAACCAATATTGTTAAATTTTAAAATATTTATATACCTTCCTCTTGCCATATCTCCAAATTATTTCCGATAAGTTTTAGAAAATTGACATTATATAAGGATATATATTTTAAGTTATATAGAATTTTCACAGCTGGATAGAATGGGTCACAACCTCCAAGATCACGGTAATCATATATCCCATTATATCCTATTAAGCTTCCATTTATAACTAATTGTTTATAATTTCTTTGTGTAGTTCCTCCAGCTCCTCCATAAGCACCATTTGTCCCACCAACACATACAGGTTGTACTGGAGGTTCACATCCTGGTGCAGAACCACCTGAAGTACAAAGAAGTCCACTCCAATTAACAGTTGTACTACCAGAACAATTAGCATATTTAGTAGATTTTACTGTAAAAGTTACTGGAGTACTAGGCGAAGAGCTCGGATCATTTTCTGAAACATTAGTAGGAGATCCACTATATACTACAGAACTTGTGGATACAGAACCAGCATTAGATGATATATCTAATGTATCACCATTAGGAGCAAGTACTCCATTGAGTTTTTCTGTGATACCCAAAGTAGTAGCACCACCTACTGTAGGGTTTGACGGGCTAGCAGATACGGATATTGAACATGTACTACTACCACTTCCCCAAGAAACAGTTACCTTGCCAGAACAATTAGAGTATTTTCCTGATGCAACCGTGAATATAACAGTATTGGGAGATGATCCCGGATCATATTCTGTTGGATTAGAAACACCAAGGCTATTTGTTGTTGGATTAGTCTTAGTAGGAGTACCACTATTAGAAGTTATCTTTAGAGTATCTCCACTTACATTAGAGCCATTATATGTCTCATGAATAGTAAAAATTGTATAACTGCCAGATGCAGGATTTGTTGGTTTTGCAGATACCGTTATAGAACAACCTCCACTTCCCCACTTTACAGTAACTGTATTAGAACAATTAGAATATTTCCCCGATGCTACCGTAAATATAACAGTATTGGGGGGCGACCCCGGATCATATTCCGTTGGATTAGAAATACCAGAGCTATTTGTTGTAGGATTGGTTTTTGTTGGAGTACCACTATTAGAAGTTATCTTTAAAGTATCACCACTTACTGGAGAACCATTATTTGTCTCATTGATGGTAAGTATAGTGTAACTACCTTTTGCAACACTGGATGGATTTGCAGATACTGTTATTGAACAACCAGATGTTGGTGGAGATCCAGATGTATATATCTTAACAGTATAATTATACGTAGTTCCATTGGAAAAATTAAGACCACTCATACTAGTCTCTTGAACTCCATTAATTGTAACATAGCTATAACTACTTGGTGGTGTTATACTTAGTGTAAAAGGTGAGAAACCACAATCAAGAGAACCATTAGGTGACAAGGAATAAACTCCATTAGAATTAGTCTTTCCTGAAGATTCATAATATGCACTATTAGCACTTCCAGTAGGAGACGTATATTGAGATGGATATTGTAAATATTTACCCTGATTTATAGCATAATACCCATTAACAAAATCCCAACACCGAGATGGACACTGATTTCCAGTAAACCAATAATTATATGAAGGTCCCCATTGATATTCATATGACACATGCCCTAAGCTATTCATTACCCCTGTTCTTCCACCATAAGGAGAACCTTTTATACTAACACCTACACCACTATATACACTTTGAGTACCATTGGAAGATACATCATATACCTTAACATTTAATCCAACACTACCAGAACTAACACTTTTTGTACTGGAACAACCAGAACCATTTGAATTAGGGCATTCATAATAAAAATAAGTACTTCCAGTGGTGCTACTTCCACCACTGGTACCACCGCCACCTACAATTAGAGCATGTGTAGGTTTAGCTGATACAGAGGATAATACTAAAAACACTGCAAAAAACAGTACTGTAACACCTAAAAATCTCCTACTTATAACAAAAATACTTTGCATAATTAATATACTACTATATTATCTTTAGATCTTAAAGAATTTATCATATCATTATAATTACTATATACCCCCTGAGTTTTATTTGGAATATTAAAATAATAAATACCTATGAACTTATTCCCGATATTCTTTATATAACTATTATCATAATTATAAATAGCGGATACACCATGAGATTTTTGATTTATTATATTATTAAACATAGAAAAATTAGGATACGTAGTTAGTTTAGACTGGTAATTATTAAAATTTAAATTACTATAATTAGTTATAAATCCTAAATATTGGTTACTAGAGAGAAAGTTTTTTATATTCTGGACATAATTTGGATTTTTTAGAATATTGCTATGCCACATATTTATCAAAGCTTTTGCATAATTTTTTCTACTACCATATGGAATAGGTCCAGAAGATCCTATTGTATACCATGAATATATAGACCCTATAACTGTACCTGACACGTTTTTTTCAAGTAATTTTTCGATATTCTTTTTTACAAGATTCTGATATGTGTAATTATATAATTGTGAAGACAAAGTAATCTTGTTCGTAGATTGTACACCTGGTAATCCATTACTAATGTAAACCTCTGATTTTGTAGGTAAATCCCCATGTGACTTTAAATACTGTGATTCTACTTCATAATTTATAAAATTATTTAACTGCCCTTGATAATTAGTCTTACAACTACTTACATATGAACCATATCTATTACAATTATATGATATAAGTTCAGATCTAGTTAATATTCTTCCATTAAGTGTTGCCACAGTAGGATTAGATCCAAGAAGATTCCCAATAGAACTAATTTGAGGAATAATAAGAACCAACAATATAATAATCAAAAGTACCACTGAAGCCAGAAAAAAATATGCTTTTCTACGATCACTAAAAAAAACATTAAGATTTTGCCTATCTATCATACACACTATATTAGTATGTCTTCATTTTTTTTTCAACATTCATATTGATATATAATAAACAAATAATTTTGTTTATAACAAAAATATAAAGACTATTGATTAACAGTACAAACTAAATGATAAGATAGTCATACCAACGAAGATATTAAGATACAGGGGTATTCGTGATTGTAAAATCAAAACTCTTTCCGTTACTCTTATTTTCAAATTCTACTATGACACCAGTTAATGGATACTCAGGTGGTTCTGCAGAAGCTGGTGGCAATATATCTAACTCAACTCTAGCACCTCCAGGCACTCCACTTGCTCCAATTTGATAACCAGATATTAGTACTGGGACACAATTATCTTCCATCTTTTTTATAACTACATTTTGGTTTATTTTCATACCTCCAAGTTCAAAAAAATTATTGAATTCATTACCAAGATTACCTTTTGGCGGAGTAAAAATTAGTGTATGATCATTAGGATTTTGTCCAGAATCATTCGCTAGTGGACTTACCATTACCTCTCCAGGACCTGGTGAAAAAGTTAGATTAAATGGTACTTGCTTGAATGATATACTCTCAACACCAATTGTGCTTGGTGGTGTACATGTTGGTGTTGGTGTATTTTTAGGTATACTGGTTGTTGTAGGTGTTGGTGTTGGTACACTTTCATTATTAGCTGCACACCCAGCAATTCCTACCGTTGCTGCCAGTACCATAGTTCCCATTGCTGAATGCTTCTTAAGCCAATTCCATTTAGAAACAACAGGTCTTATTTCATTTATATCTTCCTCTGATTGACTAAATCCAGGATCTCTCTCCATAACTTAATATACAAAATAATACTAGTTAAGAATATTGTCTCACAACTTATAGTTTTTATCAATGGATTATTGTGCGGGGGTCAGAATATATTTATCCCTTTTCAAAGGTATTTTTGAATATTATTAATCTGCCCTTGAGATGTTATTGCGTAATGTAAATGACCATTCTTACCTGATAAAAAATACCAATATGGATTTGGTGTAGATTTAAATGTAGATTTTATAGAAACTAACCCAGGAGAACAGATTGGTGTTGGAGGAAGACCAGCATTCAATCTTGTATTATAAGGAGAATTTATTAAAAGGTCTTGAGCTGTTATATTTGACCTCCACCATTTCTGCTCACTATTATCAAAACCCAACATATATTGTACAGTAGCATCAGAACCCAGTGGAATTCCAGCATTATGTCTTCGTATAAATATATTTGCAACTAGCGGTTTATCTTGATTATATAAAGTTTCTCTTCGTACAATTGAAGCAATTATTATATTTTGATAAAAATTGAGGGTATCTGTTTTTGTAATCTGAGATTTTATGTATGGAATATATACATTGTTTTCAAAACTATTTAATTCTTTATTTATAATATATTTTGCATTAGCATTCTTTGGAACTTCATATGTTCCAGGATACAAAAACCCTTCTAACGAATTACCTGGGATTTGATTCAAGAATGTATAACTAAATGAATGTGCATCATTGTGTGCAATGTATCTAAAATTTGTTATAGAAAAACTATATGAAGGATTATTTACTGATAATTCATTCCTTATCATATTGGCAACTTCTGCTATCCTTAACCCAGATGGTAGAGTAATTGTAGTGTAAAAAGGACCTTTGTTGAAACTATCAAGTAAAGTTTTTAAATTCTCCCCATTATATATTCTATATAATCCTTTTTGGAATACAAAAAATGGATTGGATGTATCTATATATATTTTTGCTGCAAGAACTGATTTTATTACATGATTGGATTTTAGAGCATTTAAAATACTATTTTGAGCTTCACTGGGTTTGACTAAAAATTTTATATAACCATGGTTTTTACTTACATTACTTTTAAAGTTAATATCAGATGTATAGGTAGTATATAAAAAAAGTATTATACCTAAAAATATAGCCACTATTATTCCAATTATAGTTAATTTTCTATTCATAAATTATGAATTTGAGTCTAAATAGTCTTGAAGTATTAATTGTGCTGCTATATCATCCACCTTTTCTTTTTTCCCTCTACCAGTTTTTTTTAAAATTAAGCTTGCATCATAAGTTGTTAGTGTTTCATTCCAGTATACAATTTCTATATTTTCTATATTCTTTATATCTAAAGTTTTTGTAAAATCTCTTACGTTAAATGCAGATACTCCCTCTTCCCCATTTTCATCAAGAGGTAATCCAAAAACTATTTTACCTATTTTATACGATGTTACAATATCATTAAAATTATCTATAAAAGATTTATCATTTTTAAGTATTTTGTACCTAGATGCAATGATACCATGCTCATCAGATATTGCTATTCCTATTCTCTTTTCTCCATAATCTACACCTAAAGTTCTCATATTATTATATTTTAGATAATTCTGCTCTGATTCTACGTATACCTTTTCCAGCACTTTCTTGTTTTGTAATTTTAAATTTACCAAAATCCTTTGTGTTACCTGTATGTGTTCCCCCACATAACTCCATTGAAAAATCTCCTATTTCAATAACTCTTACTTTAGTACTGTATTTACCTTTAAATATGAGTTCTACTCCAAGTTTTTCTGCCTCTTCCAAAGTCATTTCTTTAACTTCAACATCTATGTTTTTATCAATCTCTTTATTTATTAGAACCTCTACTTTTTTAATCTCATCGTCAGTTAATTGTCTATCAAAGTTAAAATCAAACCTTATCCTCTGATCATCAATATATGCACCTTTTTGAGAGATATCATTACCTAATATAACCTTTAATGCTTTATTTAAAAGATGTGCAGTTGAATGATTATATGATGTTTTAAGGCGTGATTCTTGATCAACGAAACAATCAACTATGTCTCCTTCACTAATAGAAGCTTTTCCCCCAAGGGTATGCATACCCATATATTCTCCAATATGTAGATATACACCTTTTTTAGTTTTCCTCACATTTTTAACTTTAATCTTGAAATCTTTACCTACTACCTCTCCCATATCACCCTTTTGACCTCCACCTTCCGAGAAAAATGGTGTTTTATCTAATACAAACTGTATTTCACTCCCTAGATCAAGTACATATAAAACTTTAGAACCTTTAAGATTTAAGTCTTTGTATCCTACAAACTCAGTATTTTGTATATTTTGAAGCTCTATTTCCATATTTTTCCCTAAAGTAAATGTTGAACCAGTTCTTGACTTATCTTGTTGTATTTTATACAAGTTGTCAAACCCTGCCTCGTCAAAACTTATATTTTTTAAATTTAGAATATCTTTTATTATTTCAATATTAAGACCATATGTATCATGAAGTTTGAACACATCTTCTCCTTTTAGATGTTTATCAGCACCTAGTTGCTCAACCATAGAATCAAGCCTCTTCATACCTTTCTCTAAAACAGTTTTGAACTTCAATTCTTCTTCATCTATTTCTTTTATTATTTTATCCCTATTCTCTAAAAGTTCTGGATAAAAATCAGAATATTTTAAAATTACAGATTCTGCGATATTGGATAAAAATGGGAATTCTCCACCAATTTGCATAGCTTGTACCATAGATCTTCGAAGTAACCTACGCAAGACATAACCTCTATATTCATTTGAAGGAGCAAGCCCATCAGCTATTAAAAATGTAATTCCTCTGATGTGATCAGCTATTATATTCACAGATCTTTCACTCTTTATGTCAGTATTGTTATACATTGGAACTTTACTTTTTATTTTATCTACAATAGGAGTAAATAAGTCTGTTTTAAATACAGAATCAACATTCTGCAATACAGCAGTAAGTCTTTCGAGTCCTGCCCCTGTATCTACATTAGTGTATGGAAGCTTAGAGAATTTAGAGCTCTCATCTTTATAATATTCCATAAAAACACCAGCATTCCAAATTTCTACAAATCTATTACAAGAACATCCAGGTTTACATGTTGTCTTTCCACATCCTATCTCTTCCCCATTATCATAGTATATCTCTGTAGAAGGTCCACAAGGACCTGTGAGTCCAGGTGGCCCCCAGAAATTATCCTTGAATGGTAATGCAACAATTCTTGATCTTGATATTCCAACTTCCATCCAAAAATTTTCAGATTCAGTGTCTCTTGGAATAATACTATCCCCTTGGATTCCCTCAAAAATACTCACCCATAATCTATTTTTATCAATCATAAAATGATTTACTAAAAGATCATATGCAAGAGTGATAGCTTCTTTTTTATAATAATCACCGAATGACCAAGAACCAAGCATCTCAAAAAAAGTTAGGTGTGTTCCATCACTACCTATATTGTCAATATCTACAGTTCTAAAACTTTTTTGTACTGAACATACTTTAGAATTTTCAATCTCTTTTTCACGCATTAAATAAGGCATCATCTGTACCATACCAGCTGTTGTAAAAAGAATACTTTCATCCTCAGGAATTAAACCTGATGATTTGTATAACTTATGGTTATGATCAGTAAAAAATTTTATGAATTTTTCTCGTACTACTTTGCCTTCCATATTTATTTCCCTATTGCTAAAAATTAGACGACGATGGGATTCGAACCCACGTACGCGGTTTTGCAGACCGCTTCCTGGACCAACTCGGATACGTCGCCAATATATTGGAATTATACCAAATTTAAAAGATTCAGGGTAATATTACCAAGGTAATCCTATTATGATAATTTATTAGCTAACATACCAAAGAACATAAATGGGTATTTCTCTCCTTGGTAAGCTTTATACATAAGCAGTATGCTCAATAATACCCATACTATAAATAAGACCACATTTGCAATAAGAAATGCTAATGACAATGATCCACGAGATAATGACGTGAAAACTAAGAATATAACTATAAATACAAGGTTAAACCCTATACTTTGAACAGCATGAAATTTCAAAAATTTATCATTCCTTAGATATGAGTATATAAGTATAAGTATATTTAATCCGATTACATAAGATACAACGCCAAATATATCTTCACTTCTATCTGGAGGGGTATCAGCGTTTTGGGTTTGACCTTGAACCTGGGCTCCTTGAACTTGGGTTCCTTGAGTTTGATCGTTTGTTGGTGCAGCATTTGCCTGGGAAGTTGCATATGGATTTATAAATGTACCTTCAGACGTTTGACTAAAACCCCCTTGTTGAGGATTTTGATTTGGAATTGGGGGTAAATTAGTATCATTACTTGGATTAACAAAGTCAGGATTCTGATATGTATTCCCGCTTATTGTAGCTGATTGAGAAGGTGTTTCTGAATTTACTGTAGTATATGATGAATTTGTACTTTGACTTCCATCAGGACTTGGTGATGTCACATTAGTATATGGATCTGGTACTTCTTGAGGCTCTATCGGCTTATTTAAATTTTTAAAATTATCCATAGATAAAGCAGAATTCAAAACATCATTTATCTCCGCCTTATTCTTATCAACATCATCACTACCTACACTGGATAAAGTATCTTTATTTGTGGGAATGTTAACTGATGTAGCAGTACCTTGAGAATAATCAAGACCTCCTAAGGTGCTTGAGTCCTGACTACTTGAACCTGCAGACTCTTTGTTTTGCACAGAATCAGTAGGAATATTAATATTTGGAATACCAGTGGATACACTACTTGCTTGAGTATTACCTGAATTACTTTCTAATGGTGGTAATGTACTAGTATTATCTAGAGGTTTTGATTGTAAAGGATTATCCGTAGATGTTACCTGAGATATATTAGGTTCAGGATGGGTAGTATTTTTATTACCTAAAACAAAATCATATGGATCATTGATTTTTATTGGTTCACTATCTGTAGGAGGTACTGGAGTTTGAGTATTAACTGCACCCTGCTTAGAAGAATCATCATTATTAACATTTTGTGTAGCATTACTATCTTGCACACCTTGAGTTCCATTAACGGCTTGACTGTCTGTAGTTGTTGGAGGTATTTGAAAATCTTGATTAGGTTTTATAACATTATCATCATCCATGGTGTATTATAATAATATAATTATGATTAATTATAGCATTTCATATTAAAAAAGAACAAAGTGAATAAAAACTATATATACTTTGACAATTCAGCTACAACAAAAATCGATCAGAGAGTGATTAATGAAATGATTCCTTATATAGAAACCTTGTATGGAAATCCATCAAGTTTACATATAGAAGGCCAGAAAGCCAGAAGAGTTATTGATAAAGCGAGAGAAATAATTGCTTCATATATAGGGTCAGATATACAAGAGGTTATTTTTACATCTGGAGGAACCGAAAGTAATAATACCGTAATAAATGGTGTAGCTCATGCATTAAAGAAGAAGGGGAATCATATAATAACAACCTCTATAGAACATGATTCAATACTAAAACCCCTAGAGAACTTGGAAGGATTTGACATAACATATTTAAAACCATCAATTACAGGACATATATCCCTAGAGGATCTAAAATCAAAAATCAGAGATGATACTATCCTTATATCAATAGCATATGCTAATTCAGAAATAGGATCAATTCAAGATATTCAAAAAATAGCAGAAATAGCTCATGAAAAAGGAGTACTGATACATACAGATGCAATGCAAGCAGCAAAATATAGGGATATAAATGTAAAAAATATTGGCGTTGATCTTATGACTTTTGGTGCACATAAAATAAATGGACCTAAAGGAATTGGAGCTTTATTCATAAAAAGAGGAACTATGATAAAACCTCTATTGTACGGAGGATCTCAGGAATATAGGTTTAGAGGAGGGACTGAAAATACACCATTAATTGCAGGATTTGCTAAAGCAGTAGAAATCCTACGCAATGAAAAAGATGATAGATCAAAATATGTAAAATCATTGAGAGATTTATTTGAGTCTAGTCTGCAGAATTATTTAAAAGATATAAAAATAAATGGATCAAAATCCATTGGATCTGGATCCAATGGATCTAGATCCAATGGTGAAGGAGACAGATTAGAAAGCATATCTAATATATATTTTAAAAATGTATCTACTGAAACTATGATCATAAATTTAGACATGAAAGGTATAGCTGCATCAGCAGGTTCGGCATGCTCTTCTTTATCTATTGAACCTTCACATGTTTTAACATCTATAGGGTTAAGTATTGAGGAAGCTAAACATTCTGTAAGGTTTAGTTTTGGTCATGAAAATACAGAATCTGAAATAGAGAGTAGTATAAAGATAATAAGAGACATATATGGAAGTCAATTATAACGAAGAAAAAGATATAAGAATATCAAAGCGTATTGAAGCTATTGCCTATATTTTTATAGTTCTCTACCTTATTTTCTATAACTACTTTAATATTCATCAAAACAATAAAGAACTGTTTATATTAAATAATATTTTAGCGGTTATTTTTATTATAATTATACTTTCTATTAATCATATAGCTAAAATAAAACTGCTATCCAAAAAAATTTTTACAGAAGTTATATTATTAACTTTGTGGATTTTTATAGAAATATTATTTTTTACTACAAAAAATAGTCCAATATTTTTTATACTACCAATTTTAATAATAACAACGGTTATGTCATATGATAATATTAAAAATGTCATTATATATATCTCTCTACTTACTCTTGGACTTATATCTTTATTTTTTATTCCTTATTACAACAGTTCTAATGAAATCAGTCTTACTATAATAAAATTTTGGATCATATTTTTCATTACAACAGCAAGTTTTTCATATTTATATGTATATAGACAGATGACAGAAAAATATCAAGAAGAAAAAGAACTTGCAAAACACAATGAAGCTTTAACTAAAGAGAAAAATTCTTTTGTAAGAATTCTTTCCACAGAATTAAAAGATCCTATTAAAAATACCGAAATGCAATTACAGGAAATTCTAGATAAGAATAAATACGTATTTAATCCTAATATGAAAGATATTTTAGAAAAAACACTGACAAATGCGAAAACATTAGATAATCTATCTCAGAATATATTAACCATGGATAATTCAAATATAGATAGTATAACATTTGCCCTCCAGAAAATAGATCTCGGAAGTATGTTATCAGAAGTATTAAATACACTTGATTTGAAGGCGAAAGAGAGGAATATATCTATTGTATCTTCAGATATAAAAAATATATATGTGAATGCTGACTATAATAGACTGGGAGAAATTTTACGTAATGTTGTAGATAATGCAATCAAATACACAGATGAAGGAGGTAATGTCTCTATTTTTGTATCTAAAGAAGATGGCAATATATATATAAAAGTTCAAGATACAGGCATAGGGATACCAGCAGATGATATTGATAAACTTTTTACAAAATTCTATAGAGCATCAAATGTAGAAAAAAATACAAAACAAGGGACTGGACTAGGTCTATATCTTGTAAAACAATATATAGAGAAAATGAATGGTGAAATAAAGATAGAAAGCGTTCTTGGTAAGGGGACAACAATTACATTAATTATACCTCAATATGGAGACTGATATACAAAAATCTATAGAATTAGAGAAAAATCAAAAATTATCAATAATGATAAGAAACACTATTGCTGTGTTTGCTATTATTATGGGCATACTTCTATTTAATCTTTCTTTCTTTAACATAACTCATTTACAATCAATATTTATAATATCAGCATCTGGTGGATCTATATTTATTGTTCTTATATTAAATTATCTTGTGAGATCACCAAGTGCAAATAAAAATAGACTAGAACTCTTTCTATTTTTTATAATTGTATCACCTCTTGTAATATTATTTGGAGGGCCAAAAAGCCCATTTGTAATTGTCTACATGATCATATTATTTCAAGCCATAATAATTGATGAAGATAATTTCAATTTTGTGATTGCCAACATACTCCCTATATTTATAAACATAATATACATAATAATCACAAAGGATATTGGTTTAGAAATAATAGTATTTATTATAATGGAAATTCTAATAAATATATTTCTGTCAATAGAATCTAAAGACCTACTTTATATTACTCATACTATTTTAAATAAATATAAAGATGAGAAAAAAACTACGGAGATGATGGAAAATGTTAATAAGGAGAAGGATGAATTTATATCTACCGCATCCCATGAATTACGTTCACCAATATCAGCTGTCAGGGGTTATTTACAATTACTTACAATTGATGAAGATTATCAAAAACTTCCAAGGGATACTTATGATGATTTAAAAAGACTTACTGCATCAGCAGAAGATCTAAATAAGGTGGTAGACAATTTATTAAATACTTCCAGAATAGATTTAAACAGAATATATATAAATAAAGTTGATACAAATCTAAATTTACAGATATTTAAATCTTTTGCAAAAATTGTACAGAAAGCAGAGTTGAAAAAGATGAAATTAATATTCAAGCCTTATACGGAAAATACTATTGTTAATACAGATTCAGAAAAATTATCTGATGTTATAGTAAATATCATTGATAATTCAATAGAAAATTCCCCAGAAGGAGCAGAAATCATTATAACTACAGAAAAGAAAGATAACACTAATCTTATAATCATAAGGGATTTTGGATATGGTATACCACAAGATATACTTCCACATATTTTTGAAAAATTTTATATAACATCAAATAAGAACAAAAGAACAGGACTTGGTTTATACCTTTCTTATAATTTTATGAGAATGATAGGTGGTAGTTTAAAAATAGAAAGCATTGAGAATACAGGAACAACAGCTATTATTGAAATTTAAAGCATTTATGACTATAATAAACATTGTTTTATATTCCTCGGTAGCTCAACGGTAGAGCGGCTCGCTGTTAACGAGAAGGTTCTAGGTTCGAATCCTAGCCGGGGAGCTGTTCTTGGATACCTTCCCTATTAACATTGAGAATATCTTGGTATATAGGGCTTATATCACGGTTCAAATAATTAAATCCACCGAATTTACAACTCAAATATCAGATATATTTAGTGCATATAAGCTATTGACAAACCACTTCATGTAATGTACTATAATATACATATGGATGTTAATATAGATTTATCTGACATAATTGGGTTTGAGTGGGATAAAGGTAATCAAGATAAAAATAAGCTTAAACATAATGTAGCACAAAATGAATCAGAAGAAGTATTTTTTAATAAACCTATATTTTTAGAAAATATTAAACATTCAACTAAAGATGAGGTGAGATACTATGCTTTAGGAAGAACCTTGGAAAATAGATATCTTCTGATTTCTTTTACAAAAAGACAAAATAAAATTAGAGTAATATCTGCAAGAGATCAAGATAAAAAAGAAAAAGAATTATATAACAAATTATTAAATATATGAATAAAATAAAACAAATACCAAAATTTAAAAATGAAGATGAAGAAATAAATTTTTGGGATAATCATTCTTTGGTGGATTATATAGACTCTTTTAAAAAAGTAAATTTAGAGTTACCTAATCTAAAGCCTTCCACAAAAAATATTAGTTTGCGTATGACTGAATCTATGTATTTACAATTAAAACAACTAGCTAATAAAAAGGATGTCCCCTATCAATCATTAGTAAAAATATTCTTAGATGAAAGAATCAAAGAAGAATACTCTGATTTAAAATAAGATTTTATTATAATCTCATATATCATCCCTTCTGAATACTGCTATTAATCTAAACCAAAAAACCAAAGATGGTTCGAACTGTTGATACGTCAGGGAGAATTTTATGTTCATCTATACACCTCACCATGAGTACCTATATCAACAAGGGTAATTCTATCTTTATAAATATAAATTATTCTTAAATCTTCTTCTACTGAAAAACTCCAATAACTACCATACTTACCTTTTAATTTATGAACTTTTAATGATGAATTATTGATATTAGTCTTAAATAATTCAATCTTTAATAATATCCTTTTATATCTATTTATATCTTTCTTCTTATATTTATTAAGTTTTCGAAGACAAGATTTTTGAATCTTAATTTGCATCTATTGAGTCTACTAATTTATCTAATTCATCAATAGTGCTAAAAGATTCTAGTTCTCCCTTTTCACTAAGCAATATAGCTTCTTCTACTAATTTATCAACCCTTTTAGATGCAACATATTCAGGATATGTACTTTCTTTTATATCTGTATATAGAAGGTTTTTAACATAAGTAGTTAAACTAAAACCCATTGCCTGAGCTTTCTCAGTTAATAAGCCTTTTGTAACTTTAGGTATTGTTACTTTTATTTGACTAGAATCTGTATCCATATTTTTATATTAATTAAGTACTAAAATTGTACTAAAATTGGTGACATATGTCAACTTATTTTATAATCTTTTATCAATAATACTAATTTTGGTTATAACTCTGTCTAATACAGGGAGCTTTGTATATTTGGATTTTATTGTATTTATAAACTTCTCATTTTTCAGGAAACTGAGATCCAATATATTGAAATCTTGGAATAATTTTCTCTCTTACTTTAACATTTTCAAAAAACATATTAATAGGCCTTACCCACATTGCAGTATTTTCAGGTTTATAAAGAGGCACATATATAATTACGTCTTCTAATGTCTCACTATGTTTAGCTACTCCAATAATTAAATAGTAATTACCTTTATAATGCTTATATATACCTAATGGGATCTCTCTATCCATAGTTTTATTATATCAAATAATCATAATATTACACATACTATCTCTGATTTTAGTTCTAACTTTGTCCAATACGGGGAGCTGTCTTAAACACTAACCTTCTGCATCATAACAAAGGTACAAAAATTCAATGATCTTACGTTAATATCCCTATACAAACATTACTTTCCAGTATTATAATTCTCTGTACTAGCATTTTTTAATTCAGAGTATAGTGTCTTTATCCATTAAAATTAACAAATGCAATCATATTCTTGTCCGAAAACTCTAATGCTTCCTCATAATTTCTAATCATACTATTGATAACTGATCATTAAAAATATATAAAAAAACTCTGGGATATTTTACTATTACAATATGGCTCTACAACAATAATAATAAACTGTCACATATTTTAATTGACATTAGTATAGAAAAGACTATACTGTATTTAATATATTTATACAATTTATACAATTATGGACAATAACACTGAAAAGACAGAAAACTCTACAACAGAAACTAAAAATCCCGCTTATACTGAGAATAATTATAAAACAAAAAAAGTTATTTTTAGAGCACATCAAATAGTTTGGTATATTTTAGGAATAATTGAGATATTGTTAGCATTCAGATTCATATTAAAACTCGCTGGTGCAAATCCTGGGAGTGGTTTTGTAAGCTTTATATACTCTACCAGTAATATTTTTTCTCAACCATTCTCTAGTATATTTCATGTAACAGTAACATATAACTCAGTATTTGAGTGGTCAACGCTGGTTGCTATGTTTGTATACTTAGTCATTGCATATGGAATTGTTAAGTTTATCCAGTTAGTAAATCCTGCAACTCCAGACAAAGTAAAAGAGACTATAGACTAAACCCATATTTAAAAATTATCACTTTATAAAAAATTGGGAGCAAATCATCACATTGATAATCTGCCCCCTAAAAAACTCTTATAGACTAATACTAACTTTTGTTATCTGATCCTTTAAAATGACCTCCAAAAAGTGGTGCTAATACACAAACATTAAATATACCAGCAAGAAGAAGAATTAAACCTATAATTGCGACAACTATACCTTTTTTACCATGAACTGCTAACATACCTAATAGTATTAATATTAAACCTACAATAATTCTAAGCCATCTGCCTGTTGGAGTGGACATAAATTTTGCAAATTTCATATAAATCACCTCCTTAAAGTTCAGTTATATGATACCATAAATAAATATGTAAAAAAATTTTAAATAATTATTTATGGTAAAAATTTGGATCCTTCACTATATAATACACATATGTTTATATTACTAAATAACATTTTTCTAATAAATACTTTATATGAAAATTTATAGTAAAATAATAGAGATAATTTACAAAAATTTATTTTATGCAAAGATGTTCATGGGTTAGCAATAACATTGAATATATAAAATACCATGATATAGAATGGGGTATTCCAGAACATAAGGATATAAAATTATTTGAAATGTTAGTTTTAGAATCTATGCAAGCTGGGCTCTCTTGGTTAACAATCCTTCTAAAAAGAGAGAACTATAGAGAATCTTTCGATAATTTTAATTATGAAAAGATAGCTCTTTATGATAGTAATAAAATATCTGAATTACTTAATAATAAAGGTATTATTAGAAATAAATTAAAAATTAATTCTATAGTTAACAACGCTAAAGCTTTTATTAATATACAATCAGAATATGGTAGTTTTGATGAATATATATGGAAATTTACAAATTATAAAATTACTAACGACAAAAATAAAGAAGTAATGGCAGAAAAAATTAGTAAAGAGTTAAAAAAAAGGGGGTTTAAATTCATAGGACCTAAAATTTGTTATTCATTTATAGAATCGATAGGCATATTTAACAACCATAATAAAAATTGTTTTAGATATAAACAAATAGAGAAATTAAATAATGTATAATAATATGATTGATAACGTGTACAAATCAAAAGTGCTAAATTCAGAAAAACTTACTGAATTTGAAAAAGCTGTATTAATTGAAATCATGAAAATTAAAAAAGGATCTGTAATTACTTATAAAGAATTAGCCATTAGAATTGGTAAACCAAAAGCTTTTAGAGCTGTAGGAAATGCACTTAGAAAAAATCCATATGCCCCTATGATACCTTGTCATAGAGTAATAAAAAGTAGTGGTAAAATAGGAGGATATGGCGGATCTATAAAATCTATAAAGAAAACCAATTTACTTAAAAAAGAAGGTTTTATAATCTAGCTATATCAACAAAATCTTTCCCTAAATAAACCAACTTTAAAGAATTATTTTCTTTCAATAGTAATGTAGCTGAGACATTATCTACCTTTGAAGTATATATTTCTTCTCTATTTGATCCTCGTATAAAACCAGCTAAACACTTTATAGCCATAGAATGAGAAAATATAAAGACTCTATCAGTATTATTTAGACCAGATATAAAGTCAAACATCCTTTCCCCTACTTCATGCATTGATTCCCCTGAAGGTGCCTTAAAATGCTTATCTTTTAGTTTCATATCATTTAGCACAGATTCTACATAAACCTCTTTCCTAGACCTACCAGACCATTCACCTTGGTCCATTTCTTGTAGTCTAGGATCTCCAACCAAATCAAGATTAGATAATCCCATATGATCTAGTGTAATACGAGCAGTTTGTACAGTCCTTAAAGCTGGTGATACATAAACTATATCTGGAATGATATTCCTACATTTTAAATACTCTCCTAACATTAAAGCTTGTATTGCGCCATCATCTGAAAGAGGTACTTCATTCATCCTTCCAGTAATTAACCCAGAGCGTATATTCATTTCTGATTCCCCGTGACGAAATAGATATAATTCCATATGTATTTTAATTTATATATTCATCTTTAATTATGGCAGAATATTCATTCAGTAGTTTCTGAACTTTTGGACTAATTATAGCACTACAATAAAAATTGTTCTTGTTATTGTCATAATAATTCTTATGATACTCTTCAGCATTAAAGAAATTTATATATGGCTCGACAGTAGTAGTTATATTATTCTCATATAAACCTGATTTTTTAATTTCACCCATAACTTTATTTGCAATATTTTTTTGTTCATCATTAAAATAAAATATTACAGATCTATACTGGGTTCCTACATCATCACCTTGTCTATCAATTTCTGTAGGGTTATGAGTATGAAAAAATATTTCAATAAGCACTTTAAGTGGAATAGTATTTTTATTAAATTCTATCTCTATAACCTCCACATGATTTGTATTACCAGCGCAGACTTCTTCATATGATGGATTTTCTACTGTACCTCCAGCATATCCAGGAGTTACAGATAATACACCTTTGAGTCTTTTAAATATTGCCTCTGTACACCAAAAACACCCTCCACCAAAAATTATTTTTTCATTCATAAGACATAAATACTAACTTTTAGAAACAAATTTAAGTGAAACTGAATTTACACAATGTCTTGTATTGGTTTTTGTAAAACCTTCACCTAAGAATATATGCCCTAAATGTGCACCACAAGCTTTACATATAATTTCCGTTCTATACAAATCTTTATCGAGAACCTTTTTAACACTATCTTCAATTTCTTGATCAAAACTAGGCCATCCACACCCTGCTTCAAATTTGTTCTTAGATAGATATAAAGGTGCGTCACATTGTTTACAAAGATATTCTCCCTCCTCAAAAAAATTATCATATTCTCCAACAAATGGAGCTTCTGTATTCTTATCCAATATAACAGACATTTCTTCTTTTGTAAGCTGATTTAATTTCATATATATCATTATACATGATAATACATTTAGACTGAATTAAAGTTGGTTTGCATTTTATTAATTTTATGATAATATTTGTGATTGTTAGATAACCTAATTATTATGATAGAAAAATTGGTTTCATATTCATTAAAAAATAGAACTTTAATATTTGTGATATTAATTTTTTTAGTATTATTTGGCATATATTCATATGTAGTAGCTGATAGGGAAGTGTTCCCTAATGTAGATTTATCAACTTTAATAATACAATCTAATTATCCTAGCGCAAATGCAAAAGAAGTGTATACAAATATAACTGAGCCCATTTATAATGCAATAAAATCTACCTCAGGCATAAAAGATATACAGGAAAATGCTAATAATGGTTATACTACAATAATTGTTACCTCCCATTATGGAGTGAATCTTAGTCAATTAGAACAAAGTATTAACCAAGATATTCAGTCAGTTAAATTACCTCAACAAGCAAGTACACCAAGTGTATCACAGTTTAATTTTTCTGATATTCCTATACTAGAATTATCATTTTCTGGAAAAAATAGGGATAATTTTGTAAAAAATACCATAGTTCCATACATAAATACAGTTTCCGGAGTAAGCAGCGTTTCTTATTATGGGAATCAAACTCAAGAGTTTAAAATAAATTTAAACTACAACAAATTAATTGAGTATAATATTTCAGCATCGACAGTAGAGAATATTATCAAATCATATAATATAAATTCTCCTATTGGATCAGTTATTTCTAAGAATATAACAGAGCCTGTGACAGTATATTCTAATGTGGCTAATATTCATGCTCTTAATAATGCAATAATATCTCATTATAACGGGCAAATCATTAAACTTAAAGATATTGCCACATTAAATATTGTAAGCGTTTATAATAATCAAATAGTTGAAACAAATGGACAAAAGTCTGACTTAGTGGATGTGTTAGGACAGCAAAACATAAATACTACCCAAGTAATCAGTACAATTCTAAATAAAATAAAACAAATTAATCCTAAAGGTATAAAATACCAAATACTAAGTAATGATACATCCACAATTAATTCTACTATTAATGGAATATCTAAAGAAACACTACTAGGAATTATACTTGCCATATTTGTGATATTTATATTTCTAAAAAGTGGAAATATTACTCTCATAGCATCATTATCCATTCCAATATCAATATTCTTCACATTAACTCTAATGAATGTACAAAATATAACATTTAATATAATGTCACTCTCTGGATTATCTGTAGCACTTGGAAGAATTTTTGATGATAGTATTGTTGTTATTGAAACTATATTCAGACATATATCAGAAGATGTAATAAAAGATGAAAAATTACTTATAAATTCTGTAAAAGAAGTTGGTGGAGCTATAACTTCATCCACTCTAACTACAATAGGAGTGTTTTTGCCAATAGCATTTGTAGGAGGAATTACATCATCATTTTTTGTTCCATTTGCATTCACAGCATCATCTGCACTTCTAGCATCACTTTTTACTGCAATAATAGTCATCCCTATATTTAGTGCCATATTTTTATTGCGTAAAAATGTTAAATTGAAGAAAAAAGAGTTTTTTCTAATAAAATATTATGAGAGATTAATAAATCTATCACTAGATCATAAAATACTTACAATACTAATAACATTAATTTTAATAGTATCCTCTCTGCTTTTAATACCATTTATAAAAACTGGGTTTATCCCATCTCCTACACAACCAAGTGCAATTGTTTCAGGTTCTATTAAGGCTGGATCCTCAAAAACAGAGACATATAATATGGCATTGAAACTAGTAAATTATATAAAGACAGTAAATAATGTATCCATATATAGTGTTTCAATAGGATTATTAGGCAATAGAGGAGTTACATTAAATACTGCACCACAGAATAATAAATTCCAAATATTTGTGAATTTTAAAAACAATCATAATATTAATAATGAAATATCTAATATAGAAAATTTTGCAAATAAAATTCATGGACTGAAAAGTCAGGTAAATCTATTGTCTGCAGTTGGGAATTTAAACTCTGTAGCACTCTCCATAAACTCAAACAATCAAAATAATTTATATAAAGCTAATAATTATCTCCTTAATAAATTAAAAGGTATAGGAGGAATAAGCAATATATCTTCAAACTTATCTCAGAATACGTATCAAAAGCAAATAGCATTAAATAATAATTTAATGTCTCAAAACTTTCTATCTTCTATACAAGTCCTATCTCAAATATCCCCATATTTTACTCCAGTAGAAATTCAGAACTACAATATAAACGGATCTTTATATAATACATATATATACGTAAACAATCTTCCTAACATATCAAATATATACATCAATAATTCTATTGGAGATAAAATACCTTTATCTAAAATTGCTATAGTAGAAAATAAAAAATATAGTTCAAATATTACATATGAAAATGGAAGTAGAGCTTCCGTTATTAATGCATTAATAACTGCAAAAAATACACAGAAAGTGAACTCTAATATAACAAAGTATATTAATAAAGCACAAAGTAAATATAATGTTACTATAAAAAATCAAGGATCTTCATCTGAACAAGCATCTTCATTTAATTCTCTTTTTGAAGCAATGGGAATATCAGTGTTCATAGTCCTTGTTATAATGATAGCAACTTTTTCATCTATTATAGAACCTATTGCAATTCTTTTTTCCCTACCTGTAACCATAATAGGAGTTCTAGTTGCACTATTCATAACAGATTCAACACTAGACCTACCATCATTAATAGGTATGCTGATGCTTATTGGTATTGTTGTAACAAATGCAATAGTTCTACTAACTAAGATTAAACAGAATATTATAAAAGGAGATAGTATTAGACAAGCTATAATTGAAGGAGGAAAAGTAAGACTAAGACCAATACTAATGACTGCTATAACAACTATATTTGCCCTTCTTCCATTAGCACTGTTCTCTTCAACATCTACTCTAATAGGTAAATCGCTAGCCATAACAGTTATAGGTGGTCTCTTTACATCTACCTTTTTAACTCTATTCATAGTCCCAGTTATTTATTCAATATTAAAAAGATCTAAATAAGTATTTTAGCTATTACAAATAGTACATACTATTGATTTTAAGTTAAATCTTGAATACAATATCACCCGTAATGGCAATAAATATAATAATTGGAACCCAGTGGGGAGATGAAGGAAAAGGTAAGCTAATAGATTATCTCGCTTCAAAATCAGATCTAATAATACGATTCCATGGAGGTAACAATGCTGGACATACAGTAGTCAATCAATATGGAGAATTTGCTATGCACCTTATTCCTTCAGGTATATTTAATAAAAAAGCTAAAGCTATAATTTCCAATGGTGTTATATTGGATTTAGAAGTTCTCCTTGGTGAAATAGATACTTTAGAGAAATCAGAAATTAATTTAGAAAACCGACTCTTAATTTCTCCAAGATGCCATATCATAATGCCTTATCATAGAATTTTAGATAAGCTTTATGAAGATATTAAGGGTAACAACAAGACTGGAACAACTGGTAAAGGTATTGGTCCTGCATATGCTGACAAAGTAAGCTATAACGGTATAAGACTATATGACCTTTCTAATAAGAAAATTTTTAGTGAAAAATTAAAAACACAACTTTTAATAAAAAACAAGGTATTAAAATCTTTGGGAGGATCACCACTAACACAAAAAAATATAGAAAAAGAGTATTTTAAATTTTTCTCGAAAATAAAACCATTCATTCATGAAACCCTACCTTTAATTGAGAAAACAATAAAAAATAATAAAGATATATTACTAGAGGGAGCTCATGGTGTTTTTTTAGACAATGATTGGGGAACATATCCGTTTGTTACAGCATCTAATATATTACCTGGGGAAATTAATTCGGGTGCAGGTATTCCTCCTCAAAAAATAAATAATGTTATTGGTATTTCTAAGGCATACACTACAAGAGTAGGTCAAGGACCTTTTCCTACAGAACTTTTTGATAACAACAAAAGTATATTAGTTGAGAAAGGGCATGAATATGGTACAACTACAGGGAGAGAAAGAAGGTGTGGGTGGTTCGATTCTAGCCTTATAAGATTTGCAATAAAAATAAATGGTATTGATAAAATCGCAATAACAAAATTGGATATTTTAGATTCTTTCAAAACTATTAAAATATGTACTCACTATAAACTAAATAACAAGAAAGTTAATTATGAAGATATTAGTACGGAATCTTTATTTAAAGTTAAACCTATGTATAAAACCATGAAAGGGTGGGAACAAAATACAAATGGTATTAAAAATTACAAAGATTTACCAAAAGAAGCAAAAGAATATATTACAGAGATAGAAAAACAGATAGGTATGAAAATATCATATATATCCACTGGTCAGGAAAAAGAAAATATAATAAAACTATAATGTTTTCAAGATGGAGAATTTAGATTTTTATAAAGATGTTGCTCCCCATTCGGATCTTGACCCTACACAGCAAACTTTACACCAATTATATGAAGTTATTGATAGTATAACTATATCAGGAATAACCTTTGATGGTGTACATAGTTATTTACTAGAAGGAGTTAAAGGCAGATTGATCTTAATAGAGAGGAACGTAATACAGATATCTCAAAGAACATATGATAATGATAATGTACCGCTAGTATCTATACTAGTTATACGAGATAACATAGTAAACTGTGAATATCAATTGAAAAAAAATGATGGAGTATTATCTATCGAACGATATTCTACGTTATATCCATTAAAAAGTAATGATCCTGCAATACCTGATCCTCTAAAATTAGAACGTTTTTTAGGTATTACCAGAACAACAGAACTAGAAATACAAACACTTATAGGAGTTTTCAGTAGAGCCAAAACATTTGAACATTATCAATAAGAGTAACTACTTGAAGATGATGATGATGATGGTGAAGGTGTAGGTGTAGATGACGAAGGTGTAGATGATGGAGTTGTAGAATAAGAACTTCCACTACTCTTAGTATTTACTGAACCACTACCAGAAGAATATCCAGTTGTAGGAGCCTTACCAGTTGCTGGAGCAACCGACCCAGTCCAAACTTGAGATCCGCTAACATGCAAATTTGGGTATACTAGATACCATGCAAACCAACCAATGACTCCCCCTATAATCAATGAAATTACAACTAAAAATATTTTTGATGATACAATTTTAGTAACTTCCATGTATTTATACTAACATTATATATACTTAATTACAATAAACATTAATTATTAAAATTTCATTAATGTTTTCTAAATATACATATAAGCATAATTATGGTACAATGAAGAATATTGACTAATAGTAGATATTGAAGGTCAGACATTAGATTAAGATCATTGGATCAAAATCCTTGAAATCCTACCCCAAAAATTCTATTCTTTTTCATAGATAATTTATAGTTTAAAATTATGCAAACAAGGTTGTATATAGCTAATTTGCCTTTTTCTTTTAATAGAGATGACATGACTCGCCTATTTTCTAAATATGGGAAGATCGTAGATGTTTATGTACCTGAGAAAAAAGGATTTGGCTTTTTAGAAATGTCTAATTCTAATGAAGCTTTAAATGTAATTAATAATGTTGATAAAAGAATGATTGAAGGTAGAAAACTATCAGTAGTATTTGCACAAAAAAGGGCTGAAAGAACTTATACTAATAACAATAATAAAAATTATGATACTAAACCATCCTTTAGAAAAAATAAGATAGATTCAAAAAAAATAGATATTTCATTATTCGTTAAAGAATCATCTTTGAATAATGCATCTGAATATGTATCTCAAAATAAATTTACTGATTTTAAAATCAGTAATGAAATAAAAAGTATAATAGAGAAAAGAGGTTTTATATCCCCTACTGTTATACAAGATAAGACAATTCCAGAAATAATAAGAGGTCGTGATGTAATTGGAATTGCTGATACAGGAACAGGTAAAACTGCTGCATTTCTGATACCACTTATAGATAAAATAATAAAAGATAATGCACAAAAGGTATTAATTATAGCCCCTACAAGAGAATTAGCATCACAAATAAGAGATGAGCTTTTTCAATTCTCTAAAGGGTTACCTATAAGATCAGCCCTACTCATTGGAGGGAGTTCTATGTACCAACAAATAAACAATCTAAAAAACAATCCTAATTTTATTATTGGAACTCCAGGTAGAATTAAAGATTTAACCTCTAAGCACTATGTACCACTAAAGGATATAAATAATGTTGTTTTAGATGAAGTTGACAGAATGCTTGATATGGGGTTTATAGAAGATATTCAAAATATATTTTCATTCCTTCCTTTATCAAGACAATCATTATTTTTTTCTGCAACAGTACCACCTAAAGTTAAAACTTTAGCAGTAAAGCTTTTGAAAGACCCTATTATAGTTACTGTAGAGCCTAAAGATTCCTACAATAATATAACACAGAATATCGTAAAATATAGAGATACTTCTGAAAAAATAGAATTACTACACAACCTATTAATAAAAGATGAATATAAGAAGGTCCTTATATTCAACAGGACGAAGAGAGATGTTGATAATCTCGCAAAAGAATTATTGAAGAGAGGTTTCAAAGTAGAGTCGATACATGGAGATAAAATGCAGTCAAGAAGACAAAGAGCTATAGATAATTTTAAGAATAATGTAAATAATATCCTTGTAGCTACTGATGTTGCAGCAAGAGGTTTAGATATAAGTGATATATCACATGTGATAAATTATGAGATACCATCAACTTATGAAGATTACCTCCATAGAATAGGCAGAACTGGAAGAGCAAATAAACAAGGTTCTTCTATAACATTTGTTAAAATATAAATATTAGTAATAATATTGTATAATCAGGTATGGAGACAAATTCTCACATACCAGCACAAGAAACATTAGGAAATGTAACTCTAGAAATGCTGGGATGTATACGAGAGCATATGGAATCCAGAGTGTCTCAACAAAATCTTAATTTACATATATTTGTTAAACATACAACAGGCGTCATTAGCGTATTCAAGATTACAAGAGAAACAAAAATAGAAGCTGATAGAAAAACACTTCTACTCCACCAAGGAAGATTAAAAGTAGTAATTCCATATGAAGAAATGGATGAAGTCTCTGTATCTCCTAACAATGACATAGATAATCAAACTGGGCTACCTGCGAAAGACACTACAATATTTCACTATAAAAAATAATCACTTTATCTAGATCCAAAAAAAATTGATAAGTCAGATGATTAATTTTATTATTATAATATTAAATATTTATGAAAAATAAAATCTTATATATTAGAATACAAAATACTACAATATGAAAATATTTAAGGTTGAGAATATAAATTCAAAATTTAAAAATAAAGAATTAGAAGAAATTGTCGATACTATAAAGAGAGATGGAATAATAATATATCCCACAGATACTGCTTATGCTATAGGTGTTAATGCAGAATCTGATATAGCAACAGAAAAACTTTTAATATATAAAGGTCAAAGAAAAAATAAAGCTTTATCTATTTGTGTAGCTAATATTACAATGATAAAGAAATATGCAAAAATTAATACTGTTGCTAATAATTTAATCAAAAAATATTTACCTGGACAAATTAGTATTGTTTTAGAACAAAATAGTCATAATCCTCTATCTAAGAATATTTCAAAAGATAAAAGTGTATCAATAAGAATACCTGATAATGCTATATCGAAAACTATATCATCAAAACTAGGATTAGCTATCACGGCTTCTTCTGCAAACATTTCAGATTACCCTACTCCATTTTCTATTAATCAATTATTAAAAGATACCCCTCAAAAAAAAATTAATATGATAGATATAATAATAGATGCAGGAGAAATAAAATCTAATGGAGTCTCTACAATAGTAGATTGTCAGAATAGAATGCCTAATATACTACGCCAAGGAATTATAGAAATAAGTGAATTTTAAACCAATAATACTCCTATTAAAAAAAGTAACCACCCTACAAGCATACTAGGCCAAAACAATGATGCAACAAATAATCTTGCAACTGTACTTGCTGAAGCTAATGCTAGTGATGATAAACCTATTATCAAAATCCCAAAAAATCTTTGATTATATAGTTTGTTTACAATAGCCTTATAAACATAATATAGAGAAACTCCTATAAGTTCGATACTTCCTATTGTGTTCAGAATCACCAGAGGAATTAACCATAATCCTATTTTTAAAACACCACTTCCATTTGGAGCTGCATTATTTTTATGACCTTCAAAATAGAGTATTAATTGGTGTAGACCAACTCTTGATATAGATGAGAAGAATAATAAGATCAGAAGTATAATAGCAAGAGTAACAGTAGAATAAAGCATTGTTTTTCTGAATTTCTCTTTTTTTTGTAGATATATTGAACCTAAACCTAAAGTTGCTGGAGTCAAACCTCCTCCAAGTAAATAATAGATATAAAATGGTATTGTACTATGACTTATAAGAAAAATATAGAAAGAGAATGCTGCAATAGCACCAAATAGAAGTCCTATAGACCAAAACAGTAATGAAGTTCTTACAGGAGAAGATTTTCTCAGTAAAAATTTCTTGAATACCACAAGAAACATAACAAGTATTATTACACTTACTACCAAAACATTTATATACATATTCAAAAATTTTCTTTATTTTTCTATATAAAGTTAATGTGCTAGAATATAATTACACTCATTATAGATATTATGGATGAAAAAACAAGAGAAAATATAAATTTAGACAAAGAAACTAAAAAAGCTCTGAATGCACTGGTATCAGCAATAAATAATGTATATTTGGATAAGAAAAAACTTATAATAAGAAGCTTTATATCTGGAATAGCCTATGGACTAGGTGTAACACTTGGTCTAGCAATAGTATTTGTAATAATTACAGCTATACTTGAGTACATTATTAAAGTACCTATACTGGGAACATATATTTACCCTATAGCTTCACATTTACACCAGATAAAAATTAACAAACCATAAATGAGCAATATTATAAAAAATAATCAAAATTTAGCAAAAGGTCAAAATAGAAAAGATATATTATCAATAATAGAAGCTGGTCTTAGCTCAATACAACCTGGGGAAGTACTTGATAGAAATGTATCCTTAAAAGATAATATTCTATCTATTAAAAATAAAAAATATGACATTTCACAATATAAGAGAATATATATTCTCGGTATAGGTAAGGGTTCTTCAGATATTGCAGAAATTCTGAACAATAGATTGAATGGGTTGGTTACATCTGGAGATGTGATTGATCTTACTTTCAAAAAAATAAAAAATATAAAAGTGACAAAAGGAGAACATCCTCTACCTACACAAACAAATTTAAATTTCACTAAAGAAGTAATAGAAAAATATAGTAAATTAAAAGATACTGATCTTGTAATTACAATAATATGTGGAGGTGGATCAGCATTATTTGAATATCCTAATAAAATATCTAGCGATTTACTAATAGACATAAGTAAAGTAATGCTAACGTCTGGAGTACCAATAGAACAGATGAATACAGTAAGAAAACATCTATCAAAAGTAAAAGGAGGACAGTTAGCAGAGTTAATATATCCGGCAAAAATAATAAGTTTAATATTTTCTGACATACCAGGGAATGACCTATCTTTTATTGCATCAGGACCGACAGTAAAAGATAATACAACTATTTCTGATGCAAGTTCAATAATAAATAAATTTCATATCCAATCAAAGCTTAATATTGATTTGTCCTTTTTTGAAGAGACGCCAAAAGATAAAAAATATTTTGAAAATGTATCAAATATCCTAATGCTAAGTAACAAAACAGCACTAGATGCAATGGAAAGAGAAGCCATACATTTAGGATATAAGTGTAATATTTTATCAGATAGGATACAAATGGAAGCAAGAGAATTGGCAGAATATTTAATAAAAAAAACAGATAATAATATGGTTCTACTCGGAGGAGGAGAAAGTGTAGTTACAGTACACGGTAATGGCAAGGGTGGGAGAAACCAGGAAGCATCACTTGCATCATACAAATATGTAGATAGTAATACTATATTTATATCAATAGGTACAGATGGTTGGGACAATTCAGATTTTGCAGGAGGCATAATGGACGATATAACAATAAAGAAAGCAAATAAGTTAGGACTTATTTTTGATGATTATATTAATAATGATGATAGTTATAATTTTTTCAAAAAGACTGGAGATGCAATTATAACAGGCAAACTTCCTTCCAATGTATCTGATCTTATGATAGTATTAAAAAGAAGATGATAGAACAAATAGATAGCGACCAAATAAGAATCCTTAATGAGAAAGCAAATAAAATAAGAGAACTTATTATAGAGATGTTACTTACAGCAAAATCAGGACATTCTGCAGGATCTCTAGGTATGGCAGATATATTTGCAGCATTTTACTTCTATATACTAAACCAGGATCCAAAGAATCCTGATATGAAAAATAGAGATAGACTAATACTCTCTAATGGTCATATATGTCCAGTTAGGTACGCTGCAATGGCACTAAGAGGTTACTTTGATATATCGGAACTACAAACCCTAAGAAAAATCGATTCTAGGCTACAGGGGCACCCACATAGAACATCTCTCCCTGGAGTGGAAACATCATCTGGTCCTTTAGGTGAAGGCTTATCCCAGGCAATAGGAATAGCATTAGCAGCTAGAATAGATAATGAAAAATATCAAGTTTACACAGTTGCATCTGATGGCGAACATCAAGAAGGTAATATTTGGGAAGCAGCTATGTTTGCAGGAAAAATGAAATTAAATAATCTTACATTAGTTATAGACAGAAATAATATACAAATTGATGGATTTACTGAAGACATAATGCCACTTGAACCAATGATTGATAAGTACAAATCATTCAATTGGCATGTCATTGAAGTTGATGGGCATAATATAGAAGCTTTCATAAATGCTATTAATGAGGCTAAATCTATATTTGAAAAACCTACTGTTATAATTGCTCATACCATACCCGGGAAAGGGGTAGATTTTATGGAAAAAGATTATCTATGGCATGGATCACCTCCAAATAAAGAACAAGCAAAGGAAGCTCTAAAGGAACTTCGTACTTTGGGAAATAAAATTACTAGTGAACATCAATAATGTTAAATAAAGATTTATATCTAAATGAGAATATTTTTGATAATCCAACTCTTGAGGCGACTAGAGATGGGTATGGGAAGGCATTAATGAAACTTGGAGAAGAAAATCCAGATATAGTCGTACTGACTGCAGATTTGGCAGAATCAACTAGGGTGGATGAATTTGCAAAAAAATTTCCAGATAGATTTTTTGATTGTGGAGTAGCAGAACAAAATATGGCAGCAATTGCTGCAGGATTGGGCGTAACAGGAAAAACTGCATATATATCGTCCTATGCTGTATTTTCTCCTGGAAAAAATTGGGAAACTTTAAGAACAACTGTTGTATACAATCATTCTAATGTTAAAATAGCTGGACATCATGCAGGTATAATGACAGGACCAGACGGTCCTACACATCAAGCAACAGAAGATATTGCTATAACAAGATGCTGGCCTAAAATGAAAGTAATTGTTCCTGCAGACTCTATAGAAGCATATAAAGCAACTTATGATAGTGCTAAATCTGTAGATCCCTACTATATAAGATTCACAAGAGATAAAACTCCTGTTATAACAACATCAAAAACTCCATATTATGAAAGTAAAATTCAGACATTTTGGGTATCCAATAACCCACAAGTAACAATAGCTGCTACTGGATATATGCTTTATTATGCTTTAATTGCAGCTTCAAATTTGAATAAAGATGGTATTGAAACAGAAGTTTTAAATGTATCTTCAATAAAACCATTAGACCAAGATACTATACTCAAATCAGTATCAAAAACTAATGCAATAATAACGATTGAAGATCATCAAGTCGATGGAGGTATGGGAAGTGCAATATCAGAAATGTTATCAAAAATAAAACCTACTCTCCAAGAATTTGTGGGATTACAAAATACATTTGCAGAATCTGGTGATACAAAAGATCTAATTGAAAAATATGGACTATCCTCAAAAAGTATACAAGAAAAAATACTAAATTTAATAAAAAGAAAGAATGGATAACTTAAAAAATGAACTTACAAAAATAGTAAAAGGCAAGGTTACAGATGATATATCCGTACTTGAATCTTACAGTAGAGATGCAAGTATATTTAAAATGACGCCTAAAATAGTAGTGTTTCCTGAAGATGTCCATGATATAGAAGAATTAGTTAAATATGTTGAGAGTAAAAATAAAGATGGGGTTGATTTATCTATAACTGTCAGATCTGCAGGTACTGATATGGGAGGAGGTCCATTAACTGAATCTATACTAATAGTGATGCCAGAACATTTTAATAAGATACTAGGCATAGATAATCACATAGCTACAATTCAGCCTGGGGTATATTACAGGGACTTTGAAAAAGAGACGCTAAAACGAAATATGGTCTTTCCATCTTATCCTGCTTCGAAAGAATTATGCTCTCTGGGAGGTATAATTTCTAATAACTCTGGAGGAGAAGAGTCATTATCTTTTGGAAAAACAGAAAATTTTGTTGAAGAATTAACCATGACATTATCTGACGGAAATACATACAAATTTGGAAACTTAACTAAAGAGGAATTAAAATCTAAAATGGAGTTACAGAATTTTGAAGGTGATATATATAGAAAAATGTATAAGCTTTTATCCGAAAATCGTGAATTAATAAAGAGTAAAAAACCTGTAGTATCAAAAAATTCTAGTGGTTATACAATTTGGAATATTCTAAAAGACGATAGTTCTTTTGATCTTTCCCAAATATTTATAGGAGCGCAAGGAACTCTAGGTATAACATCAGAAATAAAATTAAGACTTGTGGATACAAAAAAATATAATGGTATGCTTTTATTATTTTTAAAAGATTTTAATAATATTCCAGAAATAGTAAATACTGTTTTAAAATATAATCCTACAAGTTTTGAATCATTTGATAACTATACTTTTAAATTAGCATTAAAATTCTTTTTTGCATTTTCTAAAATACTAGGTTCTAATATAGTAAAATTATCCTTTTCATTCCTACCAGAATTCTTATTGGTTTTAAGAAAAGGAATGCCAAAATTGATACTTCTTGTTGAATTTCAGTCAGATGACATGGAAGAAATTAAAAATAATATAGCTAAATTAAATAAAGAAGTATCTTTATACAACAACTTATTTACAAAGGTTTCTGGAAGTCCGGAAGAAACAAAGAAGTATTGGGCTATAAGAAGAGAAAGCTTTAATCTATTAAGACAAAGAATTAAAAATCTTAAAGCAGCACCATTTATAGATGACATAATAGTAAGACCAGAAACATTAGAAGAATTTTTACCTCAACTATACAAAATTTTAGATGATTCAAAGTTATTATATACAGTTGCTGGTCATATAGGTGATGGTAACTTTCATATTCTTCCTTTAATGAATCTACAAGATGAAAAAGAAAGAGCAAAAATATACCCTATTGCTGACCAAGTCTATAATCTTGTGTTAAAATATAATGGTTCCATAACAGCAGAACATAATGATGGACTTATAAGAAGTCCATATATAGAAGAAGAATTTGGAAATAAAATATATGGTATATTCCAGGAAATAAAGAATATTTTTGATCCTCACCATATATTTAACCCACATAAAAAAACTGATGTAACAATTAAATTTGCATCTGAGTTTATAGCAAGAAACTAAAAACCTAGGTTAAAATCTTTTAAATAAAGAAAGTTTAGATATTAGATTATTTCTAATTAACTGGTTTTCAGTCATAACCTTGACCCATATATATGAATATGGTTTTAATTCAATTATATTTCCAGCAACTTCAGCTCTTTCTACTATTAATACAGAGAAGTGGAATATACCTAAATTATTTGTATCTATAAGCTGTTTCTTTTTTGAAAGATTATTTATAAATATGAGATTTTTATGATGGAAAACTCTTAGATATGCAAATATGTTATTATTCCCTGTATTTATAATATGAATATCTGAATGAGCAAATATATCTTTATACCTTTTTCTTATTATAAGCATATTCCTTAATTTATTATATGTAGATTGAGAATTCCATATATATTTATTAGCCTTAGCCCAGTCTATTTTAGTTCTAACAAGTAACCTTCTGTCATATGGCACATCATCTTTAGGTACTACAGAAAAATTTTCTTTCTCATCAAGTTCATCTCCACTATACAATACTGGAGTACCTACTAACGTGAGTAAAATAGAATTAGCTAATGCTATTTTCTCTTTATTATCTCCCAACAAAGTATATAATCTCTCTGCAATACCAGTATTAAATCTGTATATTTTATCTTTATCATATTTTGAGTAAAATAAAGATGCTGTATCTTGATCCACAGTAGATAAATTAAGCTCATCATGATTACGTAAAAATATTGCCCACTGCGTTTGATGAGGTATTTTTGGAAATGATTTAATTGTATCTATAATGTATTTACTATCTTCTTCTAACAATGATAAAAATATTTGAGGCATTAGAGGAAAATTAAAGGCCATTTGAAACTCATTTCTTCCATTCCCAAAATATTTAACAAGTTCATTCATAGGTTCACCAGCTTCAGCAAGAAATACTATATTTCTATCCCTATAATGTTTATTAGCAAATTTTCTAATTTTCCTCAAAACCATATGTGTTTCTTTTAAATTTTCACAAGTTGTTCCTTCTCTCTTAACTAGATATGGAACTGCATCTACTCTAAAACCATCAACTCCTAGATCTAACCAAAAGCTAATAATTTTAAAAAACTCTTGTAAGACTTCCTCATTTCTCCAATTTAGATCTGGTTGAGTTTTATAAAACCTATGAAAATAATACTCTTTTCTTATAGGACTATATGTCCAATTAGTTTTTTCATAATCAGAAAATATAACTGAAGCATCCTTATATTTATCACCCATCATATCCCAAAGATAATAATCTTTATATTTAGAAAAATCTTTAGATGAAGGATCTTGTGAAGCTATAAACCAAGGGTGTTGTGATGAAGTATGATTTAAAACTAAATCCATAATAATACGTATGTCATTATCATGGGCTACTTTTATTAATTCTTGAAAATCATCTAAAGATCCTACTTCCTTTCTTATAGAGGTATAATCCGATACATCATATCCCCCATCCATCAGAGGTGACTTATAAATAGGTAATAACCATAGGCAGCCTATCCCTAATTCTTTGATATATATAAAATTATTTATAAGACCTCTTATATCGCCAATACCATCATTATTGCTATCCTTAAATAGGTCTATGTATATCTCATAAAACACGCTTCCCTTATACCAGTATCTATTTCTAAATTGTGATCTAGTTAACATAATTTAAAATTGTTTGAATAATCATCTAAATTCTGTTTTTTCAAGATCTTTTTCAATATCTTCATAAATATCTTTTTTAGAAGCTCCCCATGTCCATATAAAATTAATTATAAAGTTAAAAATAAAGCTAACGCCTATACTAGCATTATTAGCAATAAGAATAGCAAAAAATTTACTAAAATATAAGGAGGCAAAAGAAAATACTTCAGGAAATAAAAATACTCTTGCAATTACAAACCCTAACAAAATAGATATATGATATTTTAATATTCTTATAATAAATTGAGAATTTTTATTATCTTTAAATGTCCAATTATCATTTATAAAAAAATTGTTCAAATTTCCTACTTCTGCGGAAATTAATGTGGCTATATTAGCAGGAACAAAAAAAACTAGCGTTAATAATAATATAACACTATTATCGATAATGATTCCTATAATACCTACAATAAAATATTTATATAACTTATCTAGGATTTGTCTGATTGTTTTTTTATTGACTTTCAAAGGTTTTTATCATTAAATATCACACAAATTAATTTTTAATACAGAAATTCATACTCTCATTATTATATTCTTGCATATATATTTTATCAATCCATTTTTTACCAGTTTAATGCTATTTTCTTTCTGAAGGAAAAACCTTAAATATGTTATTCTTATATTTTATAGGAACAGGGATTGAATCAAACAAAGCATGGTACGCAAAATATTTGAAACCTTCTCTTCTATTAGAGAAATTAAATCCATATAAAACAGTATGATTTTTAATTTCACTTATTAAATCATTATTATATGTTGTGTATGCACTGCCTAAAACTCTTCTTAAATGGGAATCTGACCCTCCTATAATAGGAATATGATATTCCTGAGCTATATCTATAGCTTTTTTATTAGCCAAAGATAACTCTGCTTGTTTTCGAAGAAATCTACCACTTGAATATAAAAGGGTCATATAATTTAAAGACCCATTAACCTCAATAGCAAAAGGTATATTGCTACTAAGCATAGACTCTATTAATACTCTACCATTCAAATGCCTACCTTTTTGGAATGGGTTAAATGGGTGGGCTATAACAGGGAAACCTCCTTGATTCAATATTTCTTTTGCAGTATCTTGTGGAGACATTTTTCTCCTTATATTTTTTTTAATATCTAGTCCAATCATATGACAATGTTTTGTAGATATCTCAGATCCAATACCTACCTCTATTTTATAATTTTTTTTAAGTTTATATGACAAAGCAATTTTTGCGCCTTCTGTGTTATTATGATCAGTTATATATACTTTATCAATGTCAGTATTAGATTCTACATAATCAATTATCTGTTCAGGAGAACGTGCACCATCAGATACATTAGAATGTATATGCAAATCTGCTTTTTTCATTTTTTTGATGGTATTTATTATTATATTAAAGTTTAAACAGTAGGGTTTCTTCTATCTCTTTGTCTTTGTACAAAAGATGTTAATATTTCAACCAAAACTAGACCTGCAATGGTATAAAATATTAGTGCTGTTACAGAGTTTGATGCCAAAACAAACCTTCCAAATACTATTGTAGGAAATAATCCAGAAAAAGGTGCCACCAAAGGATATGATGTTCCATAAATAAACTTAGCTATTGGATTATTGGCATTGGCCCCAAAAAGAAGAAATAAAATTCTAAAAACTAAAAAGAATTCAATTATAGAGAATATCCCATATACTAACCTATCTGATACATTCATAATATTTATATACTACATTATAAAAATTAATTTAGAATTAAATAGATTGTACTATATTAGCAAACTTTTTACCACTTTCCTTTATTATTCTATTACCATCATTATCCATATAAGAAAGTCCAAATTTAGCCTCAAATCCGTACTTCCATTCAGAATTATCTATAAGACTCCAGTAAAAATAACCTTTAACAGGAATACCTTCTATGATAGCTTTTTTTATATATGAAAGATGATCTTCTATATATTGTACACGATTCAAATCAGATGTATCAGATATCCCATTCTCTAGAATAAAGATATCTTTGTTATATCTTTTATATGCTTGTTTTATTATGTTATATATACCCTGTGGATATATATCCCAGCCTAATACATCTTGTTTTTTAAGTTTCCCATTAGGAACACTTTTAAATAGGAAATTATGAATAGATATCTTGAATTTATCCTCTTCATGAAAATAATAATTCAACCCTATAAAATCCATATATTTTATAGTTCTATCTAAATAAGAATAATTAGTAAAATATCTTTTTAGCATTATATAAAAATTACTTATTGAATCTAAGGATAAGTAGTCTACATTATTTTTGGCAACAGAAACTCTTGATCTTCCCCAATTAAATTTTTTATATATATCTTTTATTCTTATATATGCTCTAATATGAGCTATCTGCAGATTATGTTCTACACTTAAATACTTGATTATATTTCTTTTCCCTGGTGGATACTCCCCAGAAAGATATCCCATTAAAGCGTAAACAAAAGGTTCATTAATCGTAATCCAAAAAGTGACTTCACTACCAAGGTTTTCAACTATGAAATCAGTATATCTTTCAAATATCTTGATAATCCTCTTATTCTCAAATCCTCCAATCTTTGATACCCATATTGGTAGAGATTCATGAAATAGCGTTACAAAAGGTTCTATATTATTATTTTTAAGAGATTTTATAAGATCTTTATAATAATTCAACGCTTCAAGATTCCACTTTCCTTCTTCAGGTTCAATTCTAGACCACTCAATGGAAAATCTATAGGAGTTAACTTTCAATTGTTTTAAAACTTCAATATCTTCTTTATATTTTTCATATGACCTACATGCTTCTCCTGTCTCTCTATACCCCTTATACTTTTCCCATAAATACCAATCACTATTAAAATTACCCCCCTCAATCTGATAAGAGGAAGTTGAAACTCCCCATTTAAAATCTACAGGTAAAGAGAAATCAGCATTCTTATTATTCATAAACTACTCTATCTTATTTACAGCCTTTTTAAATATATACAAAATCAAAACAGAAAAAACTATTGAAAGTAATATACTAAATATTGTATTAGATAAGAATGCATCACCTGCAAGACCGCCGATCATTGCACCTATAATACCAGTAATTATATCTATGAATAGTCCTCCTTTGGTTTTATATTTTTTTGCAAACCAAAGTCCTACCAAAATACCAATTAAAACATATATTAATATATTCATAGTTTAATTATACACAAGCTAGTCATCACTTTCTATACAGCAGTTTAACTATTCTTTATTAAATTTACTTCTATCAGATTTTCTAAGATATTTTTTTCTTAATCTTAGGTGGGTTGGAGTAATTTCTAAATATTCATCATCTGCTATAAAATCTATTCCAAGTTCAATAGTAAGTTCTATATTTTTCATTAATACTATAGTCTCTTCTCCTATATCTGAATGTAATCCTGTTAAATGCTTAGCCCTAGATACATTAACTTCCATATCTTGATCATATTTATTTATACCAACTATCATTCCCTCATAAACTTGTTCTTCAGGCCCTACAAATAAAGTTCCCCTTTCTTGAGCCTTATTAAGACCATATGATGTTGTATTTCCAGCTTCTGATGCAATCAATACTCCCTTTCTATCCTTATACATAGTTCCACCAGGTGATAAAACAAATTCAGAAAAAGAACTATTAAAAATAACAGTACCTTTTGTATCATTAACAAGCTCTCCTCTTAGACCAAATAGATTTCTTGTTAGTACTTTATAATGAAAATGTACTATATCTGAATTATCAGTATGCATATTTACAAGTTCTCCTTTTCTTTTTGAAAGGGCAGTAGTTATAGTCCCTATAGAATCTTTACCAACTTCTAAAAATAAGTCCTCTTGTCCTTCATACTTCTTTCCATCAATTATTTTTGTAATAGCTTCTGGTTTTGAAATTTGGAATTCATATCCTTCTCTTCTTAGCGTTTCTATCAATATTGATAAATGTAATTCTCCTCTTCCTGATACAAAAAATTGATCCCCTTCAACTTCAAGTTTCATTGCTACATTCTTCTGTAACTCCCTTTCTAATCTTGCGAGTAATTGTCTTGATGTAACAAATTTCCCTTCTCTTCCTGCCAGTGGAGAACTATTTGCTTCAAACTTTATTCTAACAGATGGTTCTTGTATATCTAGATCAGGAAGCCTCTCATTCTCTCCTGGTGCCGTTATTGTATCCCCTATTTTTGCATCTGTAGCTCCAATTATAGTTACTATATCTCCTGCCTGCATTTTCTGAATCTCTTCCTTTTTTATACCATTAGAAACTATTAATTTTAAAACTTTGAATTTATTGGTAGAATTAGAAGAAAGTATATCTAATGAATCTCCCCTTTTGATTTCTCCTTGTAAAATTTTTCCCACAACTCCAGATCCAGTATACTCATCATAATCAATTGATGACACTTGCATAAGAAATGGTAAATTTAAATCTCCTGAAGGAGGGGGAATATCCTTTATTATACTTGCAAAAAGAAGTGATACATCAGAACCAGAAGAACCTGATTTATATTCAATCCTAGTATTTAAATCAGGAAGTTTGTCAAAAATAACTCCCTCTCTTGCAATAGCATAAAATATAGGAAACTCTAGTTGGTCATCAGATGTTGCAAGATCTAAGAATAGGTCATCTATCTCCGATAATGTTTTATCTATATCTGCAAATTTTTTATCTATTTTATTAATTACTACTATTATTTTTTTGCCTAATTCTAATGCCTTTTGCAATACATATCTTGTTTGTGGCATAGGACCTTCTTGAGCATCGACAATCAATAAACATCCATCAGCCATATTTAAAGTCCTTTCAACTTCTCCAGAAAAATCAGCGTGTCCAGGTGTATCTATAATATTTATTTTATAGTCTTTATATTTAATAAATATATTTTTGGCAGTTATAGTAATACCTCTTTCTCTTTCAAGATCCATATTATCCATAATTAAAGACTGAGTCATTAAGGCTTCATTATCTCTAAACATATTAGATTGTTTCATAAAGCTATCTACCAAAGTGGTTTTACCATGATCAACATGGGCTATAACAGCTATATTTCTGATTTTAGAATTTTCCATACGTTCTGTATTATACAGGGATTTTAATGAAGAATATAGAAGTTTCCGTTTCCTGTGGTTACATAAAATTTACCTGAATAAAAACTAAGTCCTGATGCTATTTCTGGACCTCCCAATGTTCTTTTTGCATCAAAAGAACCTTTATTTTTATCTATAACATAAATATTTCCATTACCAGTAATAGCATAAACATCTTCTTTTATAATAGTTAAAGGTGCATTAATCATACCATTAATTTTATATGACCAATCTACCTTTTCTGTGTTTATATTTACTGCAAATACACTCCTCGCTGTATTGGAACCAGTATATATAGTGTTACCTGATAGTGTTGGAACAGAGCCTTCCATTGGATCCGTTGGTTCATTTATAATTCCATAACCCTCATTCACTGACCACACTATATTACCATTCTGAGCATCAATTTTATATAGATATTCATATCCAGAGTTAGTACTATAATTTGTTAACATTGTACCATTAGTATATAAATACCCTTTATAGTAAACAGGTGTAGTGTCATCTAATCCACCTGTAATAGAAACTCCACCTTTAAGATTTTTGAAAGATGTTGCCCATTTAATACTCTTAGTATTTATATTAACATCAAAAAATTTATATGGTTTAGATCCACCAAAAAATACATTATTCCCAACAAGTATAGGTGAAGACATAGAAACTATAGATCCAACATTTAGTGTCCATAATGCTTTACCTGTTAATGCTGATAGTGCATAAAATGTTCTATTACCATTTACAAAATACAAAGTTCCGTTACTATATATAGGGGTAGGCATATTTTCTCCAAGTGTTTTATACTTCCACATTACTGCACCAGTTGAAATATTTATTCCATACACAAAATTATTTCCTAAACCTCTATAAGAATGATTAGGTCCATATTTAATACTATTCCCTGACCCGACAAAAACCATATTTATTTGTGGCACTACAACAGGATTAGTCATTATCCAATTTGAAAAATGATCATGCCATATTACATTTCCAGTAACTCTAGATAAAGCAAGCAATCCACCAGATAGGTTAGACTTATTCATTGTACCAACATATATAGCATCTCCAGCAACTATAGGGGTTGTGTCAAAATTTTCTCCATTTATATTTTTAGCAAGTGCTACTTTTGATATTAATATGTTATTAACTCCACCTACAACATTATTATTTTTTTGATTTTGAGAATACTGTGAATAACTTTTATAAAAAAATGTAGTCTGGGGTTTTGTAACTTTTGTAGAGTTGGCATTATGTAAGTCAATACCTATAACCGCTAAAACAAATAAGACTACAACAAGAATATAATAATTTCTATTTTTTAACATAATCATACCTACTCAATTAGCTATATATACACTCAAGGGCCATAAAATGTTTCATTAAATCATATAATTATTTTTTAGATTTTCTGGAAACACTTTTTTTTGTAGATTTTAAAGTTTGTTTTATGTTTTTTACAGGGGTCTTACTAACTGCTTGTCTACTTGAGGGTTTAGCATTCTTACTTGCTTTTATACCGACTCTAGATTCTTCTTTATTACTTAATTTTAAGTTAGAGTTATGTCTTTTAAAAGAAGGTTTCTCAAAAAAAGAACAATACAAAAATATTATACCTACAATAATTAACACTACCAAAACTGGTAGATACACAATTGAATATCCTATTGCCAAAAACAATACACCAAGTGCAAAACTCAATAATCTTAAATAGTAATTCTTTTCAGATCTTTTAAAAAAATTCATATATCTTGGATGTTATCACATATTATGAAAAAATGGAACATTGATATATTTTTAAAAATTATAAGTTTTTCATATATAAATTTTGTTATAATAAAAATATGTATGAATATTCAAAAGAAATAACAATTAAAAGTACTGATAACATAGATAATCTTTATAATGAAGGCTTTGTATTTGTACGCAAGGGAAAAGGTGTCATGCAACAAATAAGAAGCCTAAGACTAGACTTAAAAGATTTTAAGCTAACAAGTGAAAATAGAAGGATTTTAAAAAAAACTGAGAATATATCTATAGAAAAGGAAAAGTTACCTTATAATAAATATAATTATAATATACATAGAATGGGATTTATCTACTATAAAGCTAGATTTGGGGATAAAATAATGACTGCTAACAAAATTAAAGAAATGTTTACTAACATGTCTAAATCCAACATGAATTCAGTTTTTGTTTATAAAGATAAAAATTTAAATAAGATGGAGTTTGCTCAAGGATATGCACTGTCATATATAAATAAATATATGATACACTATTCATATCCTTTCTATGATCTTTCATATTTCAATTTAAATATGGGTATATGTATGATGTTGAAAGCAATCATTTTTGCAAAAGAACACAATCTTGATTATGTATATCTTGGAAGTGTATACAAAAAAGAGTCAATATATAAATTACAATTTAAAGGATTATCTTGGTTTGATGGAGAAATATGGAATAAAGATATTAGAGCATTAAAAGAAAAACTTACATAATAAGATAAATTAATGATATTAACAGCTACTATAACAGTATTATTCTATGCATTTTTATTAGGATTAGTTCATGGTATAACCCCAGACGAACATACTTGGCCTATAACTTTCTCCTATGCAATAGGTAGTTTTTCATCTAGAAAAGGATTATATGTGGCTATACTCTTTTCATTAGCATTTACAGTACAAAGAGCAATAGCTTCAGAAATAGCATATTTTGCACTTATAAATTGGACACAATTTACATCTTTAAATTACTATGTATATTTAATAGTAGGGTTGGCAATGTTTTTAGTTGGAGTATATGTTTTAAGATTTCACAGGATATTTCATATTGAACTCCTTCCTTCATCATGGATTGGTAAACATAAGCACCATCAATTTGATAATACACCAAGACAAATAAAACCTTCTATGGCACTTTTACATGGGTTTATAGCAGGATGGGGATTTGGAGCCTTTGCATTAATATTATATACAGTACTCGTGCCAAAAATGCCAAATATGTATGTAGCATTTCTTCCTGGAGTATTTTTTGGTCTCGGAACAATGTTTGTACAGGCTATATTTGGTAGTATTTTTGGTCACTGGATTAGGAATATGAATGTACCAGAATCTGAAGGACTAAAATTAGCATCCAGGGTCGCTGGTAACACTTTATTTGGAGGAGGCTTTGTTTTCATACTTGGAGGACTATTTGGACTTTTATTTCCTAATATTGCAAACCTACATATTGTTACTCCAGTAAATGTTCATAATTTACATAATTTAGGTCTAGCATTTATTATGGTCATTACTACTGTTTTATTCATAGGTGTAGGATCTATATATATAAATATGCATAAAATAAAAGAGAAATATCAAAATGCCGATAAAACCACTTAACAAAAATCAAATTAGGGAGATTGCATCATATATAACTCTAAACAAGGATAAATTATTAAATATAAATTCATCTATAATAACTGATGATATTAAAACTGGTGATGTAGAAAAGTTGGTTATAGGTATTGGGGGATCACATATATATTATGCTAAGACAAAAAACACAGAAATTCTAAAAGAAGATATCATAAGATTTCCAAATAATAAGGAACAATTTTTTGAATACATAGTAAACTATGGCAAGAAAAAGTTATATATTAAAGATAGTACAAAAAGGTTAAACATAATATTTTCTTATCCATTTGAATCAATAAGATCTAGTGGATATATTGATGGAATATATGAGAAAGTTGATATAATATCGAAACAATTACCTTTTATAAATACTAGTTTTTCAATTAATGAAAAATTTAAAAAAATCACTAAACAGGACATAACTGTAAATGTTGTTAATGATTCAGTTGCAAGTAATATTTATAACTATTACAAGAATCCAAATTATGATACATATATATCAATACTTTCTGGAACTGGTGTGAATTTATCTTATATAAAAGATGGTTTTTTTATAAACTCTGAAGTTGGTAGATTAGAAATGAACAATATTGGATCTGGATTTATCAAAGGAAAACTTTTAGAAGAATATATTTCTTATAAAGCTTTAAGTAAGTATGATTTATCATACACAGAGATCGCTTCTATTGCAGCATCATACACCACAGCTCTAATAATTGCATTCATTGATGAGAATAAACATACTTCTTTACTAGGACAAGGTTCATTTATAACTAAGAATCACATTTTTTATAAAAAATTAATTAGTAATCTTAGAGAATTTAAAAATATTATTATATCTAAAGACAATAAAGCTGATATAAAAGGAGTCTCTCTATTGTAATGTATTTTGAGATATTCCAGAAGTAATAGAACTTAAATGTGTATTATTTAAATAATTTAGAGCACTATTTAAATCTGCAGAACTACTCACAACTGGTACTTGAGGTTGACTTGGTATTGTACTTGTAACACTCTGTGAACTAGTTGTTTGCCCAGTAACTGATGATTGTGGATTGTTGAGTAAATCAACTATATAAATAATAGCCAATGCAAGAAACAGAAAGACAACAAGTGATATAACCTTGTAAACTAATAGGTCATTATGCACTTTTTTAATTTCTACGTCATTATTTTGATTATCCATAATTAATTTTTAGTTGTAGATAAACTAGATCTAACTGCTACAATAAGATTAACAATACTTTTTCTATATAACCTTAGTGCCAATATTTCAGCCTTCATATCAGTGTTAAATGCTAATACCATTGTTTGTGGGCTTGTAGTAGTACAGGTAAGGTTAGCTGCATCTCCTGACACTTTAGTTTTTGCTGCAAGTACAGCATCCTCTGCAGATTGTACATTATTAACTAGAATCTGATAATTAGGAACAGTAATATTCTTCGTTGTAACTTTAGTTGAATAATAAGATTCTACACTTAATGCAATTCTTGTAAATGCCTTTTCTTGAACAGCTGCAAGTGCTACCATATGATCAGATCTTTCTGTGATTGCAGCTATCCTTGCTTTACAAGATTTTGCTAATCCACTAGCCTTAGCATTCTGTCCTACAGTTTTGCCATTAACTCCATTAGTACCACTAACAGCTGAATTTTGAGAAGCATTGTTATTAGTAGTTGTGGTTCGTGTAGTTGCAACATTTGGATTTCCAGTAGTTGACTGCGCATTAGAATTGTGTGAAGCAGCATATACTGAAGTTGCCAGTGCCAAACTCAAAACTGCAAAAGGAAAAACCTTTAATATCCCTATATGTTTAGTATACTTATCCATATTCAAAATTCACTAATTAGCCTACTTTTAATGTATAATAATACTACCTCTTTGTCAATAGATTTTTGGAAATGATAATTAATACTAAAAATTTTAATTTACAATATACTCTTGATTCTGGTCAATGTTTTTCATGGACAAAAATTACTAATAATGAATATGTAGGCGTTATTAAAAGACATGGAGTAAAAGTCAAACAAGTCAGCAATAAGCTTTACATTGAATCTTTCCCAGAAATTGAAGAGGAAACTATAGTTAACTATTTCAACCTTAATGTTAATTATGATGATATTATAAAAAAAATTTCTAAAGATGCAGTAGTAAAATCAAGTATAGATAAGTATAGAGGGTTAAGAATAATAAACCAGGATGAATATGATTGTACATTTTCATATCTAATATCAAGTTGTAATAATGTGCCTAAAATAAAAACTTCCTATAAACTCTTATCTTTATATTTAGGAGATAAAATAGCTATACCTAACTCAAATAATATATTGTCAAAAGAGGAGTTTTATACTTTTCCTGGTATTGAGAAATTAGCAACTGCAGATGATATTATATTAAAAAATGCAAAATTAGGTTTTAGGGCAAGATATATCAAAAACACAGCTAGAAAAATTTTGGATGAAAATATAGATTTATACAACCTACATAATCTAGATCCAAAAGACGCATATAATATACTTGTTAGTTTTCAGGGCGTTGGTGATAAAATTGCAAAATGTATACTACTCTATTCTATGGGAGTAAATTCAGCATTTCCTATAGATACTTGGATATTAAAACACGTGAAGAGTATTTATAAAAATTATAAAGTCACTGAAATACAAGATATAGTAAATGATATTTATGATGGGTATGCAGGATGGGCTCAATTATATATATATGCTTTATCAAGAAAAATATAGTCTTTAATTATTTTACCCATGCCACTATTCAATATATGTTTCATCTTGTTCCTCTATCAAAATATTATTAAATAATCTTTGTTCCTAGGTATTCAATGCTTTTTCCCTAGACACTTCTTCTAGAATCATTTGCTCCCCCGGATTTAATTTCACTCCAGCTGCAATCTTAGCCTTAATAATAGCAAGCACTTTTGCTTGACTTTCATACACTTCAACCATATATGGTTCTTCCTCTATTCCCATAATATTTAATACTAAATTAAAATTTATTTTGATTGTTTACGTTTTATCTCAGCAAGATGATCTTCCTCTCTTCTTCTCAGAGTTTCAGAAACAGCTCTTATTGCTGCTGGATCTACAAGATGCCTTTCCTCTGCCCTTCTAATAGCCCTAGCATCTATTCCAAGAGATCTTTCATTTTCCATAATATTAAAAAAAATAAAATTAGTAATCTAGAGTATAAACTATCCTATAGTTTTTGTCAACACGAATATATTTAAAGTTTTTAGTTTCATATATATCCCTACCCAGAAAGTTAGAATGAAAACATTTATAAAAGAATACAACAATGTCATAAGTATAAAATCTAGAATAATCAATATTATAAATATGACTACGCCAATATGTGAATAATATAGAATTACCGAAATAGCCATACTGTTAATAGAGCTTATTAAAACTACAAAGAACAATAAGTAGAGTAGAAATATTCCTGTTATTTTCAAAAACATTCTAATATTGTGATAAACACCAATAAATGATTTTCTCATAGCATCTATGATATCCATATTTTGATCACAAACAAACATTATACCCATCATATTTACTGATATTATATATACAAGAGCAAAAAGCAGAATAGCTAATGCAAGTAAAAATATTAATGACGCTATATATGGGATAAATGCAATTGCGACAACAATGAGCATATATATTATAAACATAAAAATAGTTATTATATAAAAGACTATTTCATAAACAAAATATGAAACCGCAACTTTTCTACCATTTGAAATGAAAGATTTAATAGGATATATTTCCTGCCAATATTTTATATCAAGCATACTTTTTATGATGGAGGCTTGTAGAAAATAGAAAAAAAAAGTACCTAGTATAATATATATAAGTATTATAAAAGCTATTAATAATATGACTAAAATATTTAAATTTGAGATCAAATTTAGTACATATTTTGTATTATGTCCCTTAACTATATAGTGTGTGAGTAAGAAATATAAAAGTGGAATAAATGAAAACAGAACCAATGATAGAACAGACAGATATAATAGGTTGATATTTTTAAAAATAATCAAAATAGAATCTCTTATTTGGGTCAAAACATCTGATATTGTAATATCTTTGCTCATAAGTAAAATTGATTATATATCATATAAATTATTTGACAATATATGATATAATTAATAAGCTTATGATAGAACCTCAGCCTACCCAAAAATCAATACAAAAGCTGTTGACTCTTGCTCTAGATAAAGGTTATCTATTAGAATCCGACGTTTTGAGTGAGATCCCATATATTGAAAATAATATTGATAATATTGATCTACTTTTTATTGAGTTAGCAAAACAAAACTTAGAAATTATCTATGAAGAAGATGATTATGAGGATAAATCAAAAAAACCTGCAGTAGTTAAAAAAGAGGATATAACTCTTGAGGATAAAATTAAGATATTAAAAACTATACAATCTAATATTGACTCAGACCCAATAAGGGCATACCTTCAAGAAATAGGTAAAATCCCTCTTTTAACAGGAAAAGAAGAAGTAACATTAGCAAAAAGAATAAAAAGTGGAGATAAAGAAGCTACAGAATATTTAACTACAGCAAATTTAAGATTAGTTGTATCAATTGCCAAAAAATATTACAAAGGTGGAAGCTTAAGTTTACTTGATTTAATTCAAGAAGGGAATATAGGATTAATGAGAGCTGTTGATAAATTTGACTATACGAGAGGCTATAAATTTTCAACTTATGCAACTTGGTGGATAAGACAAGCAATAACTAGAGCTATTGCTGATCAGGAAAGAACAATAAGAATCCCTGTACATATGATTGAAACTATACATCAACTTCAAAAAGTTAGAAGTACACTATCAATGAAACTACAACGAGCCCCTTCATCCCAGGAATTAGCAAAAGAAATGGGAAAAACCGTTGATCAAGTTGAGGAGATCATAAAGATATCCCAGTACCCTACTTCACTATCAACACCAGTAGGAGATGATGGTTCTGGATCAAGCACAATAGCTGATTTTATTGCGGATGAGGATAACCCTCAACCAGAGGCTGTAGCATCAAAAGATTTTTTAAAAAATCAGATTAGTGATGTTTTATCAGGTTTATCTGATAGAGAAAGAAAAGTTATAGAATTAAGATTTGGTCTTCAAGATGGAGTAGCAAGAACTCTTGAGGAAGTTGGTAGAGAATTTAAAGTAACAAGAGAAAGAATCAGACAAATTGAATCTAAAGCTTTAAAGAAGTTAAATACCAAAGAAGTCAGACAAATCCTTCAAGATTATATATAAAAAAATAACTCTAAATCCTAAATATTAAGAAATTTAAAAGATATATAGTATAATCACTTGATTATTTAATAATTTATTATGGAGGTTTTAGAAACAGAATACTGTCAACTCAACCCTGAAGAGATTATTGTAGACCCTATGGTTGCATATTTAGAGGAGGTATATACTATACCTCTACTTAAAAGAGATGACGAAATAAGACTAGGAAAAAGGATGGAAGAAGGAGACATTACAGCTGAAGAGGAATTAACTTTAGCTAATTTGAGACTGGTTATATACTATGCAAAAAAAATATATAGACAAGGGGGCCCAGATTTACTTGATTTAATTCAAGAAGGTAATTTGGGTCTTATAAAGGCTGTAAAAAAGTTTGATTATACAAAAGGTTATAAATTTTCAACTTATGCAACTTGGTGGATAAAGCATTTTCTTGAAAGAGCAGGACCACAATCTAGAACTGTTACTATTCCTCACAATGTTATAATCTACAACAAAAGAATAAGAGGATTAAGAAACATTCTATCTCAAAACTTAGAAAGAGAACCTAACCCAGAAGAGATAGGAGAGGAAATGGGGAAATCTGTACATGAAGTTGAAGAAATTATCATGATGTCTAAAAGTCCACTTTCATTATCAACACCTATAAAAGGTAGTGATGAGTTAGAAGCTACAACTATAGCAGAATTTATTGTATCAAAAGATGATATACCTCCTGATGAAATAGCTGCACAAGATTTTCTAAAAGAAGAAATCAACCTTTTATTATCAAAATTATCAGACAGGGAAAGAATAATAATAGAGCTAAGATTCGGATTTTATGACGGAAACATAAGGACATTAGAGGAAATTGGAAAGATGTTTAAATTAACTAAAGAAAGAATAAGACAAATTGAATCCAAAGTGTTAAGAGGATTAAGAACAAAAGAAGTTTTACAAATATTACATGATTATATCTGAAACATTGACTAATACTATAGGGTTTAATACAATTAAACAGTTTATTTAAATATTATGGAAGCTTATATAGAAGAATCCAAAGATGAATTTGAGGGTTGTTTGTATGATGAACCTGAATTGGATTCTGTAAAAATTTACTTTAAAGAAATTAGTCAGTATCCACTTTTAACCAGAGGTGATGAGGTAAGACTAGGTGAGAGAATAAAAAATGGGAATCCAGAAGAGGTTAGTATAGCGAAAAAAACTCTTTCTGAATCCAATTTGAGATTAGTTGTTTCCATTGCAAAAAAATATCATACAGATAACCTCGACATTCTCGACCTTATTCAAGAAGGAAATATGGGACTTATAACTGCTGTAGAAAAATTTGATTATACTCTTGGATTCAAGTTTTCAACTTATGCTACATGGTGGATTAAACAGGCTATAACGAGAGCTATAGCAGATAAAGACAGAACAATAAGAATACCTGCACATGGTGTAGACAGAATTCATAGGGTCAACAAAGTTAAAAATGTTTTAACCATAGCCTTGGGTAGACCTCCACTGGAGGATGAAATAGGTGAAGAGATGGGTATATTAGAAAGTAAAATCAGAGGACTTCATGCAATATCTAGACAACCAATCTCCTTATCTACTCCAATCGGAGATGATACTAACCCTGATACATTATGTGATTTATTGGAAGATAAAAAAATAGAATCCCCTGATATTAGTGCTTTAAGATCAGTTTTAAAAGATGAGCTTTCTAAAATGTTATCTACATTATCTAGAAGAGAAATGAGTATACTAACTATGAGATTAGGATTGAATGATGGTCATGAGAAAACACTACAGGAAGTAGGAAATGAACTTAATCTATCTAGAGAGAGAGTTAGGAGGATTGAGTCAAATGCTTTAAGAAAATTAAAAACTCCTCAAGTAGAGGCATTACTGAAATCAATGGTTCAGTAAACAATGAACTTTATTTACAAATATATCCTTATACACTACTATAATAATAGACAAATACATATGAAATATGGTATATACAGATAGTTTAAAATATTATAGGACAATATGGGACAATTATCTTTGTTTTTAATACAATCTGGTGTCAACCAAAATGCGCTATATATATTACTCGCAATACCTGTAGTAGCTCTATTTATAGTATTTATAAGACAAGTAATAGGATTTGAGACATTTAATTTATATATGACTGTATTGTCAATAATAGCCTTTTTTTCAACAGGGTTATTGTATGGGATATTCTTTGTTTTATATATACTGATTTTTGAAATTATATTAAAATATCTAATTAAAAATTTCACACTACACCACACAGCTAAGGAAGCCTTAACTATATCTTTTATATCATTTGCAATAATAGCATCCCTGTATAGTGTACATGCAATATTTAATTATCATCATCAAATTTCAATATATGCGATATTAATACTAATGTTACTTGGTGAATCTTTGGCCACAATGAAAATTAAAAAAGGAGAGAGACACGGTAATTATATATATCTGCAAACCATAATTATTGGACTTTTGATATATATAATAATTGGATCTACTGACTTTAGAATTATAATTATAAAATACCCAGTTTTATCACTTATTGCAATAATATTTGATCTATATATTGGAAGAGTTACATCTCTAAGATTAACAGAGTTTTTTAGATTTAGGAAATTAATAAAAGACTAACATGATAGGAATATCAAAAGAAAAATCAAAAGGACTTCTAGGTATGAATGCTAGGAACTTGCTCTTTATAGATAAAAAAGCCACAGTTATATCTAATTCAAAAATAAGATCAAAAAAAAGACTTAAAGATTTTAATATTCCTGTATCAAAAACTATCGCAACAATTAAAAATTTAGAAGAATTTGAAAATTTTGATTTTTCTAGCCTACCTCTTAGTTTTGTACTAAAACCTAATAGAGGGTTAGGAGGAGAAGGTATAGTTATTGTATATGGTAAAAAGAAAAAAAAGTATGATGAAGAAGATTCTTGGATTATGCCTAATAAAGAGGTTATAACATTAACAAAATTGAAAAGCCATATTCTAGATATTCTAAATGGTAATTTCTCTATAAACCCTGGAAATGATATTGCTCTTTTTGAAGAAAGAATAAAGGTTATCCCATTGTTCTCAAAATTTACAAGACAAGGATTACCTGATATCAGAATTATAGTGTATAGAAATATTCCAATAATGGCTGAATGCAGAATACCCACAATAGAATCAAAAGGTAAGGCTAATCTACATTCTGGAGGGGTTGGAGTTGGAATAGACATTGCCAATGGAATAACTACCAATGCTATATTGAAAGATTCTTCAATAGAGGTTCACCCAGATACGGGTGAAAGACTTAGTGGTATAAAAATACCTTACTGGAATAAAATATTAGAAATGTCTATACTTTCATCTCTAGCTATTGATGCTAAATTCCTTGGAGTTGATATTGCCATAGATAAAAATAATGGACCATTGATATTAGAAGTAAATGCAAGACCTGGATTAGCTATTCAAATTGCAAATAATGACGGGTTAAAAGAAAGACTTTTATCAGTATCAAAAATTAAAACAAAAAACCCTCAATCTTCAATAAGGATTGCTAAAGAAATATTTGGAGGGGAGATAGAAGAAGAGGTTTCAGAAATTACAGGAAAGATAATAATAGGTAAAAAAGTAAAAGTACTAATAGGAAATATGAAAATTCCTGCAGAAGCAAAAATAGATAGCGGGGCATACCGATCTTCAATATCTGAGGATATTGCAAAAAAAATAGGATACAATAAAGTGTTAGAAAAATTTAATAAAATAGAGATGCCCCTCAATTTAAATATTGGGAATATCAATATTAAAGAAGAAGAACTCAAAAAAAAATACCACATGAATTTAAAATCAGTTAGATCTGCGAATGGTTTTTCAATAAGACCAGTAATATCTACATCTTTGGAATTTTGTGACACAGAGATAGAGTTTGAGACTGAACTCACGATTGCTCAAAGATCATATATGAGGTATCCTATAATCATAGGAAGAAAAGATCTTTCAAATTTTTTATTAGATGTAACAAAATGAAAATAGGTATTTTAACCTCTAACTCAAACCTTTCCAATGAAGAAAATTCACTTTTTATCGAAGCTGGAAAACAAATGGGCCATGAAGTAGTTATTATTGATATAAAAAAAACATATCTTGTAGGTACTGAATTTTTATATAAAGATAATCCATTGAAAGCTTTTGATTACATCATATATAGATTCATGAATGATGTGAAAAAAGCTATTACGATATCTAAATATTTAAATGACAATAAAGTAAGATATTTTGATAATAATATGCTTTATACAAAATATGCTATTAATAAGCTATATGACAGTTATGTTATTCAAAAATCTGGACTATCTCATCCTAAAACTTACGAATATAGTGATGATATTAAAATAGAGTATCCCATTATAGTAAAAAGAACAAATTCTGCCAAAGGAGTAGGAGTTTTTATGATTAAAAATAGAGATGATCTCAAAAAACTGTTATTTTCTGACTTAAGTCACCATTATATAATACAAGAATATATCCCATACACTAAGGATTTAAGGGTTTTTATAATAGGAAATAAAGAATTTGCCATGGAAAGAATACCTAAAAAAGGTCAGTTTAAAGCTAATTATCATATGGGTGCAACAGTTAAAAGAATTGAACTTTCGAAAAAAATAATTGATCTAGCACATTCTGCAGCAGACACTCTAAATGCTAAAATTGCTGGAGTAGATATACTTTTAGAAAATGACCTAGCCTACATACTTGAAGTAAATAGGACACCTGGAATTTCAGGAATATCAAAAGCTGTAGATAAGAATATAGCAGAAGATATATTAGAATACTGCCTTGATGGAGAAAAAAAATAAAAATAAAAAACGTACAAAAGAAATAGTATATGGACTATTGCTATTTATAATAGCATTTCTTATAACAACTAGTTTTCTTATAACACCAAAGAATTCAAATGGAAATATTATCACTTTAAATGTATATATTGTTGTCACAGAAATATTTTTTATACTGTTCTTTTTTATAACCTTTTTTGTTTATCTAATAAAACCAAGTACTAAAAACTTAATTAAGAACTCAATAATCATTCCTCTCACAATATCTATAATGATACTATTAAGGGTTTTTGGTGAATTAGATATACTCATGATATTTGTCATACCTATAACAGCAATAATACTTTATTTTTTAATAAGTATTATATAGTAATATAACTCCACATATTTGATATAATACTTTCTATGAAGATAACTAATGCAACTAGAACAAAATTGAACATAGGTACAAAATATCTTGTGACAACTTCATGGCCATATGTGAATGGAGCTCCTCACGTAGGACATATAGCAGGATGCTATTTACCTGCAGATATCTTTAATAGATATTTAAGACTTAAAGGTCAAGATACAATATTTGTATCTGGAGGAGATATGCACGGAGCCCCCGTACAAATACAGGCAGAGAGTGAAAATAAAGATCCATCAGAGTTTGCAAAAACATCCAACAAAATTTGGGATAAAACACTAAAATTATTTAAAATAGATTATGATTTGTGGACTAGTACAGAAACTAAAAACCACAAAGCTACAGTACAAGAAATATTCCTTGATTTGTATAAAAAAGGATATATAAAAAAGGGTTTAGAAAAACAACCGTTTTGTTTGAATGATAAAAGGTTCATACCTGATAGATATGTACTTGGTACATGTCCTAACTGTGACAGGGAAAATGTAAGAGTTGGTGAAAGCTGTGAAAATTGTAATTCCTTTATAACATTTGGAGACATAAAAGACCCAAGATGTAAGATATGCGGAGAAACTCCTAAACTTAAAGAAACTGAGAACTTTTTCTTTAAACTTGATAATTTTGAAGAGAAAATAAAAAAATATGTAAAGGGAAATCACCAATTTAGAAAAAACACCATAGATTTTTCTCTAGAATACATGAAAGATGGGTTACTTGATAGGTCCATAACAAGAGATCTAAATTATGGTATACCTGTACCTTTAAAGGGATATGAAAATAAGGTTATATATGTATGGTTTGAAGCAGTGATAGGATATTTATCTGCTACAAAAGAATATAAAAAAGATTCTTGGAAAGATTATTTTTCTAAAAAATCAAGATCTGGATCCAGATCCATATATTTCATGGCTAAAGACAATATAGTATTCCATACTATTATATGGCCTGCAATCCTTATGGGATATAATGAAGAATTGTTATTACCAACTAATATAGTAGCTAATGAATATGTTCTTTTAGAAGGAGAAAAAATGTCAAAAAGTAACAACCATATCTTACCAGCAGAATACTTAGTTTCTAAATATGGTTCAGATCAAAGCAGATTCTACCTAACATTAAATATGCCGGAAAATAAAGATTTGAATTTTACATGGAAGGAATTTATAACATCAGTAAACTCCGATCTTTCTTCAAATATAGGTAATTATATTAATAGAACAATTACTTTCTTGTATAAAAATTTTCATGGAGGAACTATTGAATCGCATAAAATAGAGGATGAGCAATATATAGAAGAGACAATTGATAAAGTGTCTTTAAATATAGAATCCTTCCAATTCCAGAGTGCAGTACGTAATATCTTAGAATTTTCTGATCATGCAAATAAATTATTTGATGATCTTAAAATATGGAAAAGTAATTCTAAAGAAGATATATATATACTCATGCAATATGTATATGCACTAAATATTATGCTTTACCCTATTATACCTGACGGTGCAGAAAAATTATCAAAAATATTAAATATTAAAATCTCTGAATTTAAGTATAAAAGATACTCAGGGAAAATAAATAAACCATATATAATTTTTCCGAAAATAGATACCTCAAATATTACTTTAGAAGAAGACAAATTATCGTAATAATCTATATATAATGATTGATACACACGCACATATAACAAAAGAATTTTTCAAAAATCCTCGTAATATAATAAAAAAATCAAAAGATGCTGGAGTATTAAAGATTATAGTCCCTGCGACTACTATAATCGATAGCAAAACTAATCCACTGGAGACTATAGATAATGTTTACTATGCTGTTGGAATACATCCTACTGAAGCAGACAAAACTATAAATAAGGATTTGATAGAATCAATAATAAAAAAAGAAACCATAGCAATTGGAGAATGTGGGTTAGATTACTACAGATCTCCATATGATATGAACTTACAAAAAGAGGTATTCAAGATGCAGATAGAGATAGCTTTAGATCATCATCTTCCGTTAATAGTTCATACAAGGGAAGCATTAGAGGATACTTACAATATATTATCAAAGTATTATAAGGGTGGTAAAAATAATGGGGTTATACATTCTGCTGCAGGAGATCGTTCAATATTAAAGAAAATAATCGACTTGGGATTTTATGTTTCATTTAATGGTATATCTACATTTAAAAATGCTCAACTTTTAAAAGATTTGATATATAATATAGATATAAAAAATATATTAGTAGAGACTGACTCCCCCTTTCTTACGCCAGAACCTAAAAGAGGAGAATATCCTAATACAAGTTTAAATCTAATATATATAATCAACAATATTAATAATTTAAAGGGAATTAGTAATACTGAAGATATCACTACGAGTAACGCACAAGAATTATTTAGAATATAAAATTTATGAAAAATGTATCTGAACTTTTAAAGAACACAAGAAAACAACTGGGATTTTCACAAGATAAAGTATCTTTGGAGACAAAAATAAAAAAACCTTTAATACAGGCACTGGAAGAGGGAGATTTCAGTAAATTTCCTTCAATATCCACAACTAAAGGTTTTATTAAAATATATGCAAAATATTTGGGGCTAGATCCTAATAAAGTAGGACTCCTTTATAAAAGAGAATCAAAAGAAGTCGAATCACATATGATGGTAAAAAAACAAAAAAAAGTAAAAATACCATTTATGTTTAATGGGAGAATTGCTTTTACAATATTTTTTATTTTATTAATGGTAATAATAATAGGAATATATGCTATACATGAATATATTGTTTTTAAAACACCTCCAACATTAAATATAACAAAACCAAAAATATCTTCCCTTTCAGTATACAAACCTAATATTCAGATAATAGGGAAAACTAATGCTGGAAATAATGTTTTTATTGGTGGGTATAAAGTAACTAATATTAACCCTAATGGCTCATTTAATATAACAGTAGGCTTACAAAATGGTTTGAATAAAATCGATATATCAGCTGTAAATCCATTAGGAATAAAGAATTCTCATGTGTTTGATGTGAGATATATAAACTTAAAACTTCTAAAAATAGAAAACGCTTCTACTTTTGCTGTAACGATCTTAGATAAAAATTCTTCAACTTTTATAAATGCAACTGTGGGAAAAACTATACTTTTTAATCATATATTAAAGACTGGAGAAAAGGTTACTTTAAAAAGTGATTCAATTATTACTCTAAATATTGGAAATATACAAAATATTAGTATTACATATAACCAAAAACCACTGCCATTGAGCGGATATGGTTTTGTAATATTAATTTTAAAGTATCAGAATGGGAAGGTAACCATTTCAAAAGTAAGCTAAAAATGCTAATATACTAATATGTTAATAATTCTTGAAGTGTTATCAATTATAGTTCTTATATTCCTATTAGCTTTTCTTATTGAACTTATTATTGTATTTTACAATATATGGAAAAATATTAAGACAGGCAGGAAAATAATAGATAATATTGGTGATATTACAAATAATATAAAAAAAGAACAATATTTCATAGAAGATACTTTCTTTGATAAGGGTATTTATTTAAAAGCAATTAAAAGTGCACTATTTAAAACCTCAGATATTGTCAAAATATACAAATTATTTAAAAATAAAAATAGAAAATAGAATATTATTATTCTAAACATTAGTAATAAATCAATTTATACAGATATCCTTTTTTTGAAATATTAAATATGCTATTGTGTAATGTATAAAGTATGCCTATATTTGGAAGAAAATCAAAACTTGACGATAAAACTTTTTTTTCTCTTGATATTGGGACAGAATTTGTCAAAGTTCTTGTCTGTGATATAGAGGAAGACAATGTTGTTATTTTAGGGTTCGGAAAGGAAAGGCAACCACTAAATGCTATGAAGGGTGGTGTCGTTACAAATATTAAAAGCGTAGTATCTACGTGCCAGAAAGCTATAGATCTAGCTATGGAGGGTCTTGATATGGATATACCTAAAAAGACTGTAATAGGAATTGCAGGAGAACTTGTAAAAGGTGTAGGTGTTAAAATAAATTATGAGAGAGAAGATCCTGAACAAAAAATAGACGAAGCTGAAATAAAGCGTATATTGGATAAAATACATGCTACAGCACACGATGAGGCCATAAAAAAATTTACAGATGCAACTGGATCAGATAAAACACAAATAAAATTAATAAATGCCACAGTAACTGATACTTTTATAGATGACTATAAAATATCTTCTCCAATTGGATTTCAAGGGAAAAAAGTTACTTTAAATATATATTTTGTCTACACACCTCTAGTTTTTGCAGGAGCTTTAGATGATATACTAAAACAACTAGATTTAACACCAATTATAACAGCCGTACAACCATTCGCTATAGCAAGATCAGTTAAAGGAAGTAGAGACTTAAATTTCGACGCCATCATTATTGATGTGGGTGGAGGAACAACAGATATAGCGCTAGTAACACAAGGAAGTTTCCAGGATACAAAAATGTTTGCAATGGGAGGAAGATCTTTTACAAAGAGAATTGCATCAGATTTACAAATATCTTATGAAGATGCAGAAAAAGCTAAAATAGAATATGCAGAAATGGATATAGACAAAGCACTATCTTTGAAAGTCAGAGATGCTGTAAAAAAAGATTTAGATTTATGGATATCTGGTATTGAGATATCCTTAGAAGATATGGAAGATGTAAAAGTATATCCAGATCAGATATTGCTTTGTGGAGGAGGATCAAAGCTTCAAGAAATAAGGTCAAAACTTGTTGAATATCCATGGTCAGTAATATTACCTTTCCATAGGAATCCAAAAATAAACTTCTTATCTCCAGAAAAAATTGATGGTATAGTGGATAAGACATTACAATTAACAAGACCAGAAGATGTAACACCTGTGGCATTAGCAAGAATAGTACTAGACATTATGAAGGATGATGTAATAGTTGCAATATAACATATATGAAAGATACTAAAGTATTTGTCGATTTAGACGACGAAATAACATTTGTAGCAGAAAAAATACTTAAATCCCAAACAAACAGGGTTATACTTGTAGTACCTGAAAGATCTGGCATTATATCGTCTCAAATTGGACTTAAAATGCTAAAGAAAGTAGTTGATAAGAATGATAAAGATATTATTCTTGTAACTATGGATGAGAAAGGGAGAAATATAGCTACAGCATCAGGATTCATAGCATTACAAAGAATAGGAGACGTTACGGAAAGTAGTTGGAAAGACGCTATTGATCTAAAAAAACGTTTGAATGAAGTATCAAAGTTATCAAGAAAAGAACCTTATGGATCTGATATATATGCAGCTGTAGACAATTTAGAAACTAAAGAAGATATACCTGAGACACATGAATTCGAAGAGACTGAAGAAGAAAAAGAATCCTTAAAAGATGACAATATAGAAAAACTAACCCTTAATAAGGAACCGAAAACATTTAATAATTCAAAAAAAGTGTCGCTGGAAGGATTTGATTTACTTGTTGGAGGAGATATAGCATCAGATAGAAATAAAAGTGAGCCAAATTTTGATTTTGTAGAAGATAAAAAAGATAATTTTAAAAGAACATTCACCAAAAAAGAGAATATAGAGGAAAAGAAAAAAGTTATCCCACCTAATCTATTTAAAAGCCCTATTTTTACAAAAAATAAGAATTTTGCAAGAAATAATAAAATAATAGTAGGCGTAGTAATACTTATTTTATTAATTATATTTATAATATATTTTCTTTTCCTAACAAAAGCTAATATTACTGTTTTAATGAAAGGGAATAAAATATCAGGAACTACTACAGTAATAGCAGATCCAAATATATCATCAATTTCTCCTTCAAATATGAAGATCCCCTC
>JAJZKG010000025.1 GCA_021809565.1 bacterium
GAGAAATGTGCAAAAGAGACATTAGTATCTTATCCATACAATCACATATTTTATTCTTCTAGTACCTTTTTATAAACTTCTAATGTCTCTTTTGCACATTTCTCCCATGTAAAGCTTCTTGCATATTCAGTTGCCTTCTTTCTCAGTTTTTCATTATAACCGTTTTCCTTTAAGTCTTCTATTATTTGCGCCATGTGCTCTGGGCTCTCCGCCTCAAAGCAGTATTTTCTTACTTCTTTTGGGATCTTTCCATATTTATATATTATTACTGGGAGACCTCGAGATTGGGCCTCAAAAATTTCTAAACCAAAGCCTTCATAAAAACTTGGAAATGCAAATATATCAAATGAGTCATAAGTATTTATAATCTCTTTTTCCGCACAAAAACCATTAAGTTTTATTCGAGGATCATTTCTTGATAAATTTTCAAGATTTGCATAGTCCGGGCCTTTTCCGAAAATTTCTAAAGAGATATTTTTATCTAAAGAACATTTAAATGCATCTATTAAAAATTTAACATTCTTTCTGTATTGTAATGTCCCTATATAGCCAACTTTAAATGATCTTTTTATCATTTTTTGGTGAGGTTTTAAAAATCTATTATCAATCCCTAAGTTGGTAACAAATATTTTGTTTTTATCAAAACCTAATTTTATTGCTTCTTCCTTTGTCTGAGATGAGATCACGATTAAATAATCAGAATTGAGCTGCAATTTTACTGATGGAATCACACAAAGTGACTTATATAATAAATCTTTTATATGGTTATTTGTAATAGTATATTTATTCCAATCATTATATAGCGATATTTGAAATTCGTATGCAGTTGAAATAAATTTTACATTGGAATTAATTAATAAAGGATAAAATGGCATACCCTGCATATTATGTATTACTTTGTAACCTAAGAAGTTTTTAGATATAATGCTGATATTTCTACTGAGAAAGGGATTAATCAAAGGCAATTTTTTGAGTTCTATTATCTTTATATTTTTATGAAATCGCATAAAATATTTTGTTATTTCTTTACCGTACCTAAGTCCGCCTGAGCCTGCTCCCGTGATGTCTAGAGCCACTATTGCAACTTCGTTTTTGTACACGATATCAATGATTTCTTTTTGTTAAGGATTTATATAAGTTGTAATATTTGAACGCAACGTTATCCCAGTCATATTTTAATGCTAATTTTCTCCCATTTGTAGATATGTGCTTAGATTTGTTTTTATCTTTAATTAGTTCGATGATAGATTTAGAATAAGATTTAAAATCACTATTTTTTATTATTATGCCGTTTAGATTATTCTTTACTATTTCATTTACTCCAGTCTTATCTGAAATTATAATCGGCAAACCACAACTCAATGCTTCCATCGTTGCTATACTAAACCCCTCATATCTACTTGGAAATATAAAAATTTTGGATGCTTGTAGATATTTTATTTTGAGATTATTATAAACATTGCCCAAATAAATAGCATATTTACTTTTAATATAACCATTTGATCCTATTATATTCAGGTATATTTTGTTCTTAACTTTTGTATTTGCAAATTCTACTGCTTTTATAGCAATATCTAGACCTTTCCTCTTCGGATCCTTACCTATAAACAAAATATTTGTTTTTGTAGTATCTTGTTTTGTATAACTATTTAATTTTTGAATTTTGGTTTCTTTAATTGGTTTAAATTTTTTTGTATCGATACCATTATATATAACAATGCCGTCTTTTTTGTCGGAAGATTTTTTAATGTGTTCTGCAACAAAAACGGTTTTTTTGGCGTATAATAAATTTTTCATTTCGTATCTGACTGAAAATAAGTAGATTAAAAGTTTATAAAGTTTATTAGCATTTTTGTAATTAGTTGCAGCCCATCCATGAAATACTGATATAGTATTATAATCTTTAAGTTCTTTAAATCCACCCATGTCCCCGTTTACTTGTATGATATCGTAACTATCACCATTAGTTAAAATATATTTTCTTAATCCCCTATTAAAATAGAATTTCTTAATTAATAAATTTGCCTTACCAAAATAATCAGATTTAGGTACTTTTATTCCTATTATATGGCCGAACCTAGTTTTGCGACTAAAACTGAATTTTGATGAGCATATTACATCTATCTCAACTTTATAATGTTTCGATAATCTCATACTCAATTCCAAGACATAGCTTTCTATACCTCCACCATAACTCTTTGTAGGATCAAATAAGCTTGTAATTAAAATTTTCATTTTTTAACACCAAACATTTTAATTACACCTTTTTTAAATCCATTAAAATATGCCTTGTAATATGCCTTTTTATTATTTGATTTGAATGGTATATAAAAGAGAAGGTATAAGACAGCATGAACAGGAACAAATACTATTAGAAAAATTAAAAATTTGAAAGATGGTGCATATTTCCTCTCTATTAAAAAATTACACATTACTGTTACATACATTCGGTATGGAGGCTTATCTATCAAGTTTATCTTTATCTTACCAATATCATGTATTGTTTTGGCTTTTGTATAAATGTAATTTTTATATCCTGCCCCTTTAAGTCTTTGGGCAAGGTCAAATTCTTCATGCGTCGGGAAATTTGGATCTTCACCACCTATTCTTAGATATAAATTTTTAGATATCATATAGGCATTTGGTATGGCATCTGTTTCTATAAGCCCTTTTTTTAGTTTGCCTTTTGATACTGGTTTTACATTTGGATTTATCCATGTCGCCTTACCTCCATAAAACCACAAGTTTCCGAATTTATCATACATTATTGGACCCATCAAGCCAACATTTTTTGTTTTTTTATATCTTGATACCAATAGACTTATTGCATTTTTGTCTAATATGTTATCATCGTCTAAGAAAAAAAGGAGTTCTCCTTTTGCCATTCTAGCTCCTTCATTTCTGCTTTTTACCCAATAAAGTTCATGTTTATGTTGGACTAAATTAATCTTATGCTTTAATACGTTTAGAACATACTTCAAGTCGCTTTTTGGATCATCATTAATTACTATTGTTTCGATATTTTTATAGGTGCTTTTAAATACGCTTTTTACACATCGTATTAGTTTATCCTGCCTCTTGTAAGTTGGAATTATAATACTTACCAAAGGATTACTCAATTCTTTTGATTTTGTTGCCATATGATCTTACTTTTGTTCAATAACGCATTTTTAATACCATCAGCAGTACCTTTAAATAGATACTTTAAAAGTTCTAATTTTTCTTTTAGATTTTTATTACTTTTATTTATTAGTAATATATAGTAACATAAGTAGATAGGCATAGAGATAGAAAATGTTAATCTACCAATTAAAGTATCATACCTAAATTCATTTATTATCTTATTACGCATTGTATAATATAATCTTAATTTATTAACCCTAATGAAATACCTCTCGTTAGGATTATATGGAATATCGTGGTATGTTATTGCTTTTGGATTTATGATTATTTTATATCCTGCTTTTCTTACACGAGCTTCAAAGTTCCCATCTTCTCCTACAAATGGCACCAGAAGATCCCACATCCCAATTTTATTTATTATCTTTTTCTTAAACATAAAAGCATTTGCAAAATCCTCAACTTCTTCTCCTTCTTCTATCTGCCCATTCCATTTTTCGTTCATATGGATAAATATGGCCCTCCTCATAAATCGGCTACGCGTTGTCCCTGCATGCATGATTATATCTTTATGGCTTTTATATAAAGCCAAAGGTCCGACGATACCTGCTTTTTTATGACTCTTAAACGATGAAACAAGATTAGATATGCAATTTTTTTGGAGTATATTATCGTCATCTAATATGAATATATATTCCCCTTTAGAAAATTGTATAGCATTATTGATTGTAACCGAAAGTAAGCTTTCATTACTGTTTCTTAGGTATAGAAAGTTTTTTTTATTTATATATTTCTTGATAGCGTTTTCTGTTCCATCAGTAGAAGCATCATCTGATACAATAATATATTTATATTTATAATCGTTATCTAGAACTGAATTTATGCATTTAATAAGCTTTCTCATTCTATTAAAAGTGGGTATTATTATAGTTACAAATTTGCCTTTGCATTTTATATGTTTGCGTTTTATAACCATATCATCAAGCTCGTGAAAATCGTAATATTATGTTTGGGTATTTATTTGATAGATATAAAGCTTTGGCTTTAATTGCAATTAGCTTATTTGTTATGATTTTTATAAATTATATGTTATATACACATTCTACATATATATTTGGTGGTGACCAGCCGTTGTTTGTTCCTACCTATACAAACTTACTAGGTTCATTCTTTATTTGGGAACCGTATAATTATACTGGCCTTACCACTACACCAAGCTCTATATTAAACGTTTTACTTTATTTAATAGATTTGCTCTTTTATTCAAGAGGCATACTTTTTGGATATCTTTTGAGCAATACATTTTATTTTTGGGTTGGTGCATTTGGAATGTTTTTGCTTGTTTTTTATCTAGCTAAAGATTTTGATAAAAAGTTAGCATATTTCGGCGGAATTATTTCATCAATTATGTTTGTAATAAACTTTGATTCTTACGTTAACAATTTTAGCATGCCACTGATTTTTATACCCTATTTTGTTTTATTTGTTTTTTTAAGCATTAAAAAAATTGAAAAAGGAGAAAATAGTAGTATACTTTTTGCAGGATTAGTATTAGCATTATCTTCTTTTTTTGCTACGGGTTACAATTCAAATATAATACAAAATTTTGTATTTTCTATTCTTTTTATATTATTGTTAATTTTACTATCCCAATCAAAGAGAATAAGGCAGATTAAATATTTTGGATCTGCTATCTTATTATCGTTATTGATAAATTTTAGTTGGATAATAACCACTTATATTTTTATTAATAATAAAATAAGTAGTTTGTATTTTAATCCTGCCTCGAATAATATATTGCGCTCGTCGGCATTACAACTTCCAAACTCCTTATTACTTTTTGGTCCTATGGGAAGCAGTTGGACGAACATATTCATGTTTACTTTATTTATAATCTCGATTATAGGTATTTATTTAGCATCTAAGAATGTAAAATTTAGTAAGAGTAGTAAGAAGATTGTATTATCGTTATTAGCAAGTTTTATATTATTCTTAGGCATATCCACTACTGTAAATAAACCTTTTGGAATTGTATTCCAAAGGTTAGTTAGTATAATACACGCTTTGGATGTACTAAGATATCCCTATCCATCCTTACATTACTTATCATTATTTTTCATGTCTGTGATTTTTGGTATTGCATTTATTTTTATATATGACAAACTCAAAACCAAAAATATTAAAATAGGTTATTTATTTTTAATTCTTGTTATGGTTTTAGTAATTGTTTATGTGTATAATTCTGATTATATTCCGATCATTGCTAAACCCTTATATGTTTCTAATATTCCATACCCTGTATATTCTATATCTAATTATATAAATTCCCAAAACGGTACATTTTCTGTTATAACGCTTCCTTCTGCCACGAGCTGGCAACATACTAGCTGGTATTTAGGAGTCAATGTATATTCTGCTTTTATAAACAAACCAGTATATACTGGTGGATATACTAATTATATGGAAATTTTTTATCCGCCTTCTTACAATATCGAATCTGTATTAAGTGAAGCAATAGATACATCGAACATAACGCAATTAAATTTGTCTGGGGGATTAGGCACATTTGGGATAAAATATATTATAATCCAAGGAGATAGTTTAATTAATAACTGTGATGAATACTGTTCAGTATTTAGTTTTAATACAATATATTCAAATCTCAATAATTCGAAAAGTATCTACTTCGTTAAGAAGTTTGGTAATTCAAGTATATATGAAAATAGCAATTACGTACCGCTAGTGTATGGATCTGATTTGCTTCGTCTTAAAAATATAACGTCCACTAATATTATTGATATAATAGAAAGCAATTCTTTTAACCTCCAGAATACATCTATATATGAGGGCAGTATCGGTGGTTTTTACAATGATAGCAATACTATAAATGCAACTCCAATAACAAACTTTTCCAAGCCAAACTTAACATTTATCGAGAATACACCCACAAAGGTTACCGTTCATGTTTCCAACGCAATTACTCCTTATTATCTTGTCTTTCGTGAGACGTACGATCCGCATTGGGCGGCATTTTATTCCAACGGGACGGAAGTTAATCCACGTGACCATATCGCAGTTAATGGATTTGCCAATGCTTGGTACATGAACAAAACTGGCAATTATACCGTTACCTTGTATTATACCCTGCAGACAGATGCATGGATTGCGTGGGGCGTGAGCTTTGCTGCGCTGTTCGTTACCATAGGAATAGGGGTTTATGGATGGAAAGAAACGAAGAAGGAGAAAATGCGCAGCCGCAGATGAACCTGCGCTTACATATTTATTGTGCTCTGTTTAGTAATATATGAAATACCGAAGCGCAATGCATTTTTAAGTGTTATTATGGCCAAGATCGCGTTTGTATCGGATGTTGTATACCCGTGGGTTAAAGGAGGTATGGAAACAACGCATTATTTCGAGATGAAGGAGCTTGCCAGAAATAACGATGTATATTGCTTCTGCATGCAGTTCGAAGGAATGAAGAAGGAATTCTCCAAGGATGGCATACATTACGTTACTGCGGGAAAGGCTTCATTGAAGGAGCTTTATACGGAAAAAGGCACGCGCTCCATTGCGCTTGCCAGGCGCTTCGCCTCTGCGCTTCCAGAGGCTTTTGGGTCTTATCGCTTTGACCTTGTATATGCAAATTCGTTCTCTTACTTGCACCTTAAGGCAGTGAAGGCTTACTGCAAGGCAAATGGCTCAAGGCTTGCGCTTGACGTGGCTGAAGTATGGGACCTTAAGAGATGGAAGGATTACCTTGGAAGGGTGAAAGGCATTGCTGCATACCATTATGCCAGGAACGCGCTCAAAGGCGCAGATGCTTACATTGCAAATTCCTCTTCTACGGCAAAGGATTTGGCTAATGCCGGAATCCCGAAGGGTAAAATAACTGTGCTCTCCCCTGTCATAGACCTGAAAACCGTGCCAAAGCCTGCAAAGAGACGGCCAGTGGTAATATATGCGGGAAGGCTCATAAAGGAGAAGAGGCTTGACCTATGGATTGATGCGGTGGCAAAGGCGCATAAGCTAAATGCCGAAATAAAAGGATTGATTGTAGGATCAGGACCTGAAGAAGCAACTATAAAAAAGATGATAAAACATTATCCTTTCATAAAAATGAGGAAGCCCTATTCTAGCAAGACGCAGCTTTACAGTGCAATAGGAAGGTCAAT
>JAJZKG010000026.1 GCA_021809565.1 bacterium
AAAACAGGCACAGTAGGTGGAGAAAGAACTGCAAAGCACAATGAGCTGATAAGAATAGAACAAAAAATTAAAAAATAAATCTATTCTTTAATCAGTTAGTTTTTTTGCATGATTAATTAAGGCTTGCAAAAGCTCTTCTATTTTCTTTTTTGTTTTTTCATCTGTTAAAATTCCATTTTCATTTATCTTTTCATGAATCATTGGTACCATTACCTCTGGTTTATTTAGCGGATGCATATTTAAAAAAACAAATACTTGTCTTAGATGATACTGTGCTCTTGCTCCTCCCATATACCCGCCTGAACCAGACATCATTCCAACTATTTTACCATCAAATGAGTTATCGCCATAAGGTCTAGATGCCCAGTCGATTGCATTTTTAAGTCCACCAGGTATTGAGTAGTTGTATTCTGGCGTAGATATTAAAATAGCGTTTGAGTTCTTTATCTTTGATTTAAATGTTTTTACAGATTCAGGAACCGGTGATTCTAAATCCTGATTGAATATAGGTATCTCAGAGATATCAGCAAGCTCAATCTCTGCGTCTTTTAGATGAATAGACATTGCATAATTCATCAAGGCCTTGTTAAATGAATCCTTCCTTAAACTGCCAACTATTCCTAGTATTTTTATTTTTTTGTCCATAGAAATCATATAATATATAGGATAACATATATTTAATACTTACGTTTTAATTTATTTTTTTAAAAAAAATATAAAAATTACTTTTTAGGTATATGTTTTTTAAGTGTATTTTGGAATTTCTTTTTTAATACAGTTTTTATTATATCATACTCTACTCCTCTTACAGTATAATAGCGCTCTACTGTATTAAGATTAAAATTAGGTTCAAGTGTTCCGTTTATCTTAAGTTTCTTTTTTACTTCAAGAAGACTCTTTTTAGAACTTCCTGAGAGGATCACAGTTGTTTTTAAAGCTGGAATGTCCTCAATTACTATTGTTGCTCCTTCAAACCAGTATATTTCTTTATAAATCTCTAAGTAATCATAATCATTTTTAGGCATCATAGTAAGAATCATCTTTGTTGCTTGTAGAAAATCATCTACATTTAATAGATTATGGTCCTTTTGTTTTCCTTCAAAATCGCTTTCCTCTATTTCAATAGTAGAAACCCCATTTTTATAGTTTATACTTAGCCATGAACTTCCCTTAAAATTGCTTGAATTTTTGTTTTGGAACTTCTCAGATTGATCTATTTTAAATCTTAATTGTTTTTCTAATGTGCTTCCTAGAAATCTGGCCTTAGCTAACTTCAGATTTTTAAGAAGTTCTTCTTTTTCTATATTTTTAATACGGATATTTGAGGTATTCATTTTATCAACGTGAACTCGATATTCTAAATATTAAATAAGTTAATGGAAAACTAAATATCCATACAAAGAATCTTGCCTCTAGTCCAAATATAATAGTATTCCAAAATAATGGAAGCGTTGAAACAAAAAATACTGCTGCAACAAATACATTTGCAATTACCAATTGAATATAATGATTCAATTTTGGAATTGCTTTTTGCTTGATTACAATGAATGTGAGTATGGCGAGTATAAGCATTATAGCTCCCATATCAAATGCAAATAATGAAGATATTGTATTTAACAATAAATTTGAGATTGTGGACTTCATTATATTGAATAAGTAAGGTTCTAATGATACAAAAAATAAAAGTAGTAAGTTTAGAAAAACAATGGCTCTTGTACTGAATTTAATTCTTGAGATTATTGCAGTATATCTAAACCATACAAATATTAAAATAAAAAAACCGAAGCCATAACTTAAAAGATTACTTAATAGTTGTGAACTGTTAGTAACTGTGTTAGAAGCAAGAAGTACAGCACCTATTGATAAAGCAAGACCAAAGATAAGGTCAGTCAATGACTCTATTCTTTCGTCTATTTTATGATAATAGGGATTTACTTTTTTCATCTATTATCGCCATTTCCAGATAATACTCCACGTTTCTGTCTACTTTCTAATTTTTTAATATTTTCAGTTGCAACCTGCTCTAAATCTATTCCAAACTCATTTGATAATTGTGATAAATACCATAGTACATCTCCAATCTCGCCCTTTATATCCTCTAAATCCGGAGTTTTTTTATCCCTGGCTATTTTCTTGATTTTATTTAGAAGCTCTCCTACCTCTCCAGCTAAGCCTAGTGCAGGATAATAAAAACCACCCTCCATATTATTTGGGTAAATTGCAGTTTTCTTTGTATTTTTTTGGTATTCTTTAAAGTCCATTACATCACACATTTAAATTAAGACATTAATTACTAAATGTCTTTTGTAAATACCTTTGCTCGTAAATCATAAGCCTTCATTATATCATTTAAGAAAATATTCCCTAAATATCTACCGTCTTTTTCTACAGGTAATGTTAATGAGTTAGTTTTTGCCATGAAGTTCAAGGCTTTTGCTATACTATCGCTAGGGTCTAACGATTTCCTACTTCCATCAACCCATAAATTAGAGTTGGGCATTCCATTTTTAGCTAGCTCTGAGGCTGTTATACTTCCTAAATAAATACCTTTTTCGACTATCGGCAATGAACTAACATTTAAAGAACGCATTAATGCCAGTACCTTCTTTTGAGATGTTTTCCTATTAATAGAGACATCTCTTAATGGAATACTACCGACATCCATCGATAGCATTATTGGTTTTTTATATTCACTTAAGTGAGCTGGAGAGAACTCTCTAGACATAACCTGAGATTTATAGATAGTTTTACTTCCAGAAGCGAGATATGAAAATGCAACGGCAATCATAGCCGCAGGAAGTAGCTGTAAGCTTCCAGTCATCTCTATGACCATAAGAAGAACTGAGATTGGGACCTTTCCAGCAGCACCGAAAAAGGCAAGCATTCCGACTATTACTAAAGGAGCTACGCTAGGGAACAGTACTGGAAGTAATGAGTGTAGAAGTATTGCATAAACAAAACCTAGTGAGGCACCTACAAAGATTCCTGGAGCAAAGACTCCTCCGCTCCCTCCCGAACCTATAGTGAATGATGTAGCTATTATCTTAGCTATTGGTAGCATTACTAGAATAAGGAGTATGGGCAAACCGAATGTAGGTATAGCTAGTGCGTTATTATTTATTAGAAGCTGTACCCAACCATAACCTACTGACATAATCTCTGGAAATAGTAAGGCAATGACCCCAGCTACAGCTGCACCTAGGATTGGCTTGTAGTAGTTGCTTATCTTTAATTTTTTGAAACCATCATGGACTTTATAGAAGAACCAGATATAGAATATAGCTAGTAAACCAGCAATTAGGCCTAATATTGCGTAAAATGGCAATCTCAACGGATCAAATGTAGTGGTAAGATAACCAAAAATTGGTGTAAAGCCAACTATAGAACCAAAGATTGAGTAACCGACTGCACTTGCTACTATCGCCGGAAATATTGCCCTAGTTTCAAAGTCTCTTTTATATGGAACCTCAATTGCAAAAATAGCACCGCCTATCGGTGCCTTGAAGATTGTTCCTATTCCTGAACCTATACCAACAACTACGGCTGTTCTTCTATCCTCATCGCTTAATCTGAAAAAATCTACTAAATATGAACCGATACCTGCAGCTATCTGTGCAGTAGGACCCTCTCTTCCTGCACTGCCACCTGAACCTATTGTTATAGCAGAAGCTATTGTTTTTATTAAAGGAACTCTTGGTCTGATCTTTCCATCTTTATTATGAAATGCATTGATTGCAGCATCGGTTCCGTGACCTTCTGCTTCTGGAGCAAATTTATAAACTAAAAAACCTGAGATTGCGCCTCCGATAATTAGTACTATTGGTATTAAGAGGTAATTAGCTACTGAAAATGTATAATTTGTTTGAACTACAGCTTCGCCAGCAGGTAATGGAATAGACATTCCTAAGATATTTCCTAAGAAAAATGACTCTGAAAACTTTATTGCAAAGTAGAAAATAGTAGCGCCTATACCTGCAGCTATACCTATTAATATCCCGAGAATAAGCCACTTCTCAAAGTACTCCATATCTCGTAGTTTATTCATAATACTTTACTACATTATTAATACTTATAAGTTTTACTATTCTCCGATAACTTTTATTTTTCTATTATAGTATTTTAGAAATAACTCAATTAATTCTGATTTAGTTGAGGTTGTAAGTTGTTTTAACTGCTCTTTTCTCAAAAACATCTGTTGTTTTTCCTTTTCTTTTTCCTGAATGATTTTAGACTTTGATTCTTTAGATAAAACTTCATTTTCTAAGTTGTTTATCTCGTCAAATAAAAATTTCTTTTGTTCGTTCAACTCAGAAAGCTGTTTAATTTGATCTCTAAATTCAGATGTTTTTAATTTTTGTATAATCGGAAAAATTGCCTCTTTTCCTTTTATCTGTATTTTATCCATATTTAGCAAAGAAACCATATCATCCAGTAACTTTTCGAAGTCCTTATAGTCTGATTCATCATTAAAGTTTTCTTCAGGATTTTCAATAAATGATACAAGGCTTCTTTTACCCTTATATGAGTAGTCCATCTTTCTTGCAGCTCTTTCTAATTGCATAAGAGAACTAGAGATTTTTACCTTCATGTTGTGTATTTTTTCCTTTGCTGATGATAACTCTTCATTTTTTTCATTAAGGATATTTTTTAATTTTTCCTTTGTTGACAACTCATCTTTTGTCAATAATACACTTAACTCTGAATTTATTGAGGATATGTTGTTATCCATTAATTTATCTTCTTCAATCATACCATAAAGGTTTTCTATTTTATTTCTTATCTCTTCGTATTTTTTATATTCAGGTTGTATTGTGTCAATGGATAATCTCAATTTATCTCTTGATTTTTCCATATTTGCAAATATTTTTTTGAACTTATTTAACTCGTTAGAGTAAGAAAGGACAACAACCTTGAACATACTGTTGATACGAAGCATCTCCCCTATTGTATCATCCATTATTGAAAGCTCAGCCTTGTATTTCCCATATTGTGTATCAAATGTGCTTTCGTACTCTTTTTCAAGTATTCGGATTAATGTTTTTGTATATGAATTTTTTTGTGTTTTAATTGAGTTTATATTAGGAGCCCACATATCCTCTACATTTGGTTCTCCGTTGTACTTTTCAAGAACTTTGCACTCTTCAATAAACTCTTTTTTTGAGTTGTTAAATAAAGTAACAAAACCACTACAGCTTGAGTAAAACTCATTAAGTGATGTATCTAATAAAGATTTAAGTAATGGTGTTAAATTACTTAATGTATATTCCTCCTCTGGTGGTGTCGGAGAATTTTTCTTAAAAAACCACATAATATTACTTTGGAATATAAAAATAATAAACTATTGGAAAAATACTAAACAATTAAGATGAAGTTATTCCAAAAGGAAAATCAAAATAATTTTCAGTTAATGAATTTATTATTTGATCGGTAGTTGTATTAATAATAACAATATTACCTGGATTTGATGACGTTGTTGTTACGTAACCATAGGTACCAGATATTACAATTTGCTTTGGAGAAAAGAATGGACTTGATATGCCATTATTGGTAAATTGATCTGTAGAAATATTCATTATTATAATGTTTCCGGAGTTAGAAATACCACCATACTGATTTACAATATAAGCATAATTAGAATTAATAGTAATACTTATTGGATTTTGAAATAATTGTGAATCAATACTTTTTATTATTTGATTTGTTTTTGTATTTATTATTAATAAGTTACCATTTGTACCTCCGTTACCATATTGATTTAACACATACATGTATTGGCCAGATATTGCTACCCCAGTTGGATTAAAAAATAACTGAGAGTCAATAGAATTTACTGGAGTATACGTACTAGAATTTAATATGATAACATTACCATCCCCATAAGTTCCTCCTTTATAATTTGTTACATAGAGATTTCCATTATCCGATGCAATTGACATCGTATCGTCTAAAAATGAAGATTCAATTGTTTTAATATTGTTATTAAGGAGGTTTATGACATAGATGTTGTTATTATCTGCAAAAGATCCTGACAAATAAGCAGTTGATCCTTCGATAGTTATGCTAGTAGGACTGTTTAATTGATCTAATGGCCCTATATTTCCAAAAATACTATTACTTTGAGTATTAAATATTAAAATATTTCCAGTATTATAAGAACCTCCATTAATATTTGCAATATATCCTGTATTGCCAGAGATAGCGATTCCAGTAGAACTGACTGTTAAAGAATTTGAAGATATACTACCAACAACTGTGTTTGTTGGTATATTTATTATTATAATATTACTAGTTGTTGCTGAAGGTCCTGAAGGTCCTGATTGAAAATTTGATACATACGCATATTGACCAGATATTGAAATGCCATCTGGATAATAAAAATCAGGAGAAGAAATGCTGTTTACAACTGTATTTGTTACAGTATTGATTATTAGTAGATTTCCAGTAGATTCTGAACCTCCATTTGAGTTTAGTAGATATGCATAATTACCAGATACAGCAATTCCAGTAGGTGAATCAAAAAAAGGTGAAGTAATACTACCAATTATAGTATTTGTTTCATTATTTAAAATAATTACATTGTCAGCTAATCTATTTACCACGTAAGAGTATTGATTTGATGTAGCAATACTAAAAGGATAATAAAAAGATGATGATGAAATACTATTTACTATTTGATTAGTTGCTTTATTTATTATTAAAATGTTTCCAGCTCCTTGATTTCCGTACCTGTTTAAAACGTAAATATAATTGCCAGACATTGCAATACCATATAAATTACCAAAAGAAGACGATGTGATATTATTAATTACTTGATTTGTATTTATATTTATTACAGGAATATTTTCACCATATTTATTTGAAACATATGCATATGAACCAGATAAAGCTATACCGACTGGATCATCATCAAATGGTGATTTCTGCGAATCTATAGCACTAAGTATAGTTCCGTTATTTATATTTATTTTTATTATATTTCCGAAATCAGAATTCCCACCTTCAGTATTGACTAAATACTCTTACGTGGTAAATAGATTAGCTGACAATGTAATTATTTTAAATAATGAAACAAATACTATAATTGGTAGTATTACTTCACCTTTATTTGATTTGTTTTTGTATTTATTATTAATAAGTTACCATTTGTACCTCCGTTACCATATTGATTTAACACATACATGTATTGGCCAGATATTGCTA
>JAJZKG010000027.1 GCA_021809565.1 bacterium
TATTAAAGATATTAAATAATAATTATAGTAAAGAAACAATATACAATTATGAAAGGGACCTTTTTCTTTTTGAATTGTTTTTATCTGTTAATAATATAGATTTTATTGATATTAATAAAAAGTCAATTGTCTTATTTAAAGATTTCCTTCGGAGTGGGGACTATGTATTTTATTTAAAATCAGAAGATCCTTCAGGTAAACATTTTTTCCCTAAAGAAAAATTGGCTAGCAGATCTATAAACCGTATTTTATCTTCCTTAAGGTCATATTTAAAATATCTAATTGATTTTGACCTCCCTACTCCTATTTCTCCTGACTCAGTAAAGCTTGTAAAAACAGAAAGAAAGGAGTCTCAGGTTGCAGAAATGTCAGACCTTATAAGATTGATAGAATTTCCTACTATGTGGGAAAAAAATAATTTTGTACAGCTTAGAAATAGAGCCATCTTAGAAACTTTATTTTCTACTGGCATGAGGATTTCTGAGCTTGCTTCTTTAAATCGGGATCAAATTAATGATGAAGGTAAAATTTATATTATGGGTAAAGGAAAGAAACAAAGATTTGTTTACTTGACTCAAAGGGCAATAGACCATATATTTAAGTATTTGGAGTTAAGAGATGATGACTTCCCTGCTCTATTTATCCCATATAGAGGTGGTCGTAATGGTAAAATTGGAGATAGAATTTCAATAAATTATATTCAGGAAAGGATTGCTTTCTATAGAAAAAAACTGGGCATTGTTGTGCCTACAAGTGCTCATAGTCTAAGACATGGTTTTGCTACTTACCTTGCTGAAGAGGGTGCTAACCCTGCTGCAATACAAATATTGCTTGGCCACGAATCATTACAAACCACAAATAAATACGTACATGGATCTGATAAATATGCTGAGGAAACCCACAGGAAATTTCACCCATTAAAATAGTTTTAACAAGTATTTTGTGTAGAATAATATGGAGAATTAGCTCCCGTATTTTCTCTAGTGCATAAAGTTCCTGATCCATTATATATCGCATACTCAAACATGCTATTTACTGAAGGCAGAGCTTGCTCATAAAGATCTATACTTCTTTGGGTATTTGAGTATAGTCCTTGTGATTGTATTTTATACTGTTGTATAGGTTGGAACGGAGTTTGAGCCTTTAAGCTTCTCACGAACATTGTAAATAATGCCCCTACTATAACAACAACCAATATAATCTTTATTTTATTCCTCATTATATTTATAGTATATACTATCCTAAATATACAGTATTCTTACTCCGTTGTAAACTGGTAATTTATTATACTGAATTAATGCAAATATTACTAATTTATGTTATATTTCCTTAGTATTATATGTTTGTTTTTTTATGAAAAAATTCCTAATTAATATATTTAACCCACCGATTGAATTGCTCATATTTAAAATTTATGCCTATTGGCTTTTGCTATCATTTGTATTGTTTCTATTCTTTTCCCAGTCTTGGCAACAACCAATCTCATATATAATATTAGGCATTACTGTTTTTGGTATTCTTATATTAAGGTTAATGCGGGATGATGTAAAAATCCCAGTTATTCCTAGTGTAATATTAGGTGCTTTCTTATTATTCTCAATAATATCTACTTTTTTTAGTATAAACATATTTACTAGTATTACTAATCTAATATTTTATATATCTATTTTTATTGTATTTATTCTATCTTTTGACCTATTTAGTTCTTGGAACTTAATTAAATGGTTTATGTATTGGATTCTCTTTATTGGGTGTATTTTTTGTGTTTATGCAATTTATCAGTATTTAATAGGGTATGACCCAAGACTTACTGGTACCCTACTCTCTCCCGATATTGCAGCGGGATTTTTAATTATGATAATCCCATTTTCTTTTTATATGCTTATTAATAAATATAAAAGCAGGTTTACAACTTTTCTATCTGTATTCACACCTTCCCTACTTGTCTCCTCTTTATTTCTAACTTTTTCTCGTGCTGCATATTTATCAATGCTTGTGGTAATTATTCTATTTGGTATTGTATTGTTTAGATATTTTTCGAAAAATTTCATTAAAGTATTGTTTTTTTTACTTTTAACTATTGGGTTGAGTTATGAACTTTCACTATTACAACCGCATGTTGCTTCTAGAGTTTCTTTTTCAGGAATAACAAATGTCTTAGTTGGACCTAGTAATATATCTAGGGTAGATAGAATAGATGTCTACAAGAGAAGTTTATATATAATTAAGGATTTCCCTATAGTAGGTTCTGGTCTTGGGACTTTTGGAGAAATATTTAAAAAATATCAAGATATTCCTTGGGTATATTTTGATTATACACATAATCAATATCTACAAATATTCGTTGAAGAAGGGGTTATTGGTGGCCTTATTTTCCTTTCTTACTTTATTTACTTGGGATTCATAGGATTGAGGAATATTTATAAAGACAGATTCTTTAAATTTAAACAATCTTTTCCTAAGAATCTACTTTATATATTTATATTTTCTGGAGTATTAGCCTCCATGTTACATGTATTACTTGATTATGATTGGGAGATTATCCCGGTATTCTTCCTTTTTTCAATTATGGTAGGAATGTTTTTCAATTTATATAAGGATACTAAGTATATATATATACAAGGTAAAACTGTATTTATATCGTTTATAGTCTCTATATTATTTATCCTTTTTTGTTTATATCTTTTCTTGGGTGAGTTGTATTTCAAAAAAGGTGAATCAGCTTATAACAACAATAATTTACCTGCTTCAATTATTTATCTAAAAAAATCCACAAGATTTCTCCCTTTTGATTCTGATCCTTACGTGTGGGAAGCGTTGTCTTATGAGAATCAAATGAAATATAATGTTGCAAATTCTTTACTCAATATAGCCTTAAAATTAGACCCATATAATGCAGATATTATGAACAAAATTGGGCAAAATTATGTTAATGCAAATAAGCATAAAAAAGCATTAAGTGCTTTATATGAAGCATATGATTTTAATAAATATTCTGATCCTTCTTTTGTTTTGGCTTTGGGTGAAGACCTGAGTTACCTTAGACATATGAAAAAAGCAGTAGCTTTGTATAAGCAAGCTATAACCAAGTATTTTCCTTTAAACTCTACATATCGTGGATATAGTCAGTTTTATAAATTAAATGGAGTTGATGTTTCGTTGGGTTATATATATTTAAATCTATATATACTTACAGGAAATAAAAAGTACTATCAAATATCAAATTCTATAAATGGTGTAAGTATAAAGAAAACATTTAGCATTAATAAAAAATAAGTATTTATTCAATTTTTTTATTAATTTCTGTTGTTGATACAAAATCTCCTGAAAGGTTTATTAATCTTGATCCAGAGGTATGTCTACTGTGTAAAGAAATTGATGATAGAGGAATCTTGATTATTTGTCCCTTATTAGAAATTATTAATAATTCCTCGTTGGAATTTTGTACTATTTTCATTGATACTAAATCTCCCGTTTTGGGATTTATTCTTGCAATAAAGGCTCCTTTTCCTCCCCTACCCTGTGTTAAGTGTTCTTCTATTTTTGTTCTTTTTCCATAGCCATTTTGGCTAACAACAACTACATAACTATTTTCTTGTACAATATCTGCACCTATAATCTCGTCATTTGTCTTATCTATAGAAATTCCTTTTACGCCTCTAGAAGACCTTCCTGTTTCCCTAACATCCTTTTCATTGAACCTTATTGAGTGCGCTTTCTTAGTAGCAATCAATATTTCATCACTACCTTTTGTTCCCATAACCCATTTTAATTCATCATCTTTATCTATTGTTATTGCTATAATTCCATTCTTTCTAATATTTTTAAATTTATCTAATGATGTTTTCTTAACTGTCCCATTTTTTGTTACCATAAATAAGTACTTAATGCTTTCTCCTTCTCCACCCATATCTTTAGTTGTTATAACGCTAGTAATTTGTTCTCCTTGGTCTATATTAATTATATTAATTAATGGTTGACCCTTAGCCGTTCTTGAGAATTCTGGAATTTCAAATACTTTAGTTACAAATACCCTTCCTTTGTTTGAAAAAAATAAAATATTGTCTGTTGTTGAGGAAACTAATGCATGGGTAATGGAGTCTGTTTCTTTTGTTGTCATACCTATGACCCCCTTACCTCCACGGTGTTGTACTTTATATGTTTCTGGAGATAATCTTTTAATGTATCCTTGTTTACTAATTGTAATTAACGATTCTTTCCTCTCAACAATATCTTCTATCTCAAATTCCCCAACCTTTGATTTAACAACTTTAGTTAATCTTTTGCTTGGGTATTTCAACATGATTTCTTGGGTTTCTTCTTTAATGATTTTAATGACATTAAATTTATCAGATAGTATAGTTTCTAATGATTTAATTAATTTTATTAATTCTGCAAGTTCTTCTTCTATTTTACTTCTTTCTAATGCAGCTAATCTTCTCAATTGCATATCTAAGATTGCGACTGCTTGTATTTCTGTAAGCGAAAAACTTTTCATCAATGATGTTTTTGCTACATCAGAATCCTTTGATTCCCTAATTATCTTAATAACCTCATCTATGTGATCTATTGCTATTTTTAGTCCTTCTAGTATGTGTGCCCTAGCTTTTGCCTTTTCAAGTTCAAATCTTGTCCTCCTTTCAATAACTTCAATTCTATGCTCTATAAATATATCTAATATGTTTTTTAGTGTGAGAAGTTTTGGTTCACCCTTTGTAATTGCAAGCATATTTGCATTAAATACAGATTGCAATTCAGTATATTTAAAGAGTTTATTTACTAATATATTTGGTTTTGCTTCCTTTTTGAGATCTAATACTACCCTAATTTCATCTTTTGCACTTTCATCTCTTATATCTGAGATACCTTCTAATTTTTGATCTTTAACTAGTGATGCTATCTTTTCAATAAATCTAGATTTGTTGACCTGAAAAGGTATTTCGGATATTATGATTTGCATTTTTGAAGCCTTATTCTCTTCTATATTTGCCTTTCCTCTTATCACTATTCTTCCTCTTCCTGTTGAATATAGGTTTTCTATTTCTTGTCTGTCATAAATAACTCCTTTTGTTGGAAAATCTGGACCTTTAATATATTCCATCAATTGTGCAGTAGTTGCTTCTGAGTAAATATTACCCTCTGGAGTTATACTTTTTATTTGATCTAAAAGAAAAATTATCGCATTTAGAACCTCTTCCATATTATGAGGAGGTATTTTTGTTGCCATCCCAACTGCAATACCATCTGCTCCATTAAGTAATAGGTTTGGTATTGCTGCAGGTAATACAATTGGTTCCTTGAGTCTCCCATCATAGCTGTCTTGGAAATTTACAGTTTCCTTTTCTATATCCCTAATCATCTCGTCAGATATTTTTGCGAGTTTTGCTTCTGTATATCTCATTGCTGCAGGGCTATCCCCATCAATAGAACCAAAATTTCCTTGCCCATCTATTAATTGGTATCTTATGCTGAAATCTTGTGCCATGTGTACAAGTGCATCATAGATAGACATGTCTCCGTGAGGATGATATTTCCCCATTACATCTCCTACTGTTCTTGCTGATTTAGAATATTTGGCTGTGTGATGAAGGTTATCTTCATGCATTGTATATATAATTCTTCTTTGGACTGGTTTTAAACCATCTCTTGCATCTGGTAATGCCCTAGCAGTTATAACACTCATTGCATAGTTTATATAGCTACTTTTCATCTCTTCAATAACATCAACTTCCTTGATGTTATTGGTATTTACATTTTTTATATTCTTATCTTCCATATACTTTATATATCAAGTTGTGCAGATTTTGCGTTAAGCTGAATAAATTTTTTCCTAGGGGGAACGAAGTTTCCCATAAGCATATCAAAAACTTTATCTGTTTCTTCAATATCTTCTATTTTAATTTGTTTAAGAATTCTTGTTGCTGGATTCATAGTAGTTTCCCATAATTGTTCAGGGTTCATCTCTCCAAGACCTTTATATCTTTGTATAGAGTTTATTTTTATATTATTTTTATTAAGTTCATCTAATATTTTTATATTTTCGTTTTCATCAAGAACCCAATAATCTTTTTGACTTGTTGTTATTTTATATAATGGTGGTTGTGCTATATATACAAAACCTTTATCTATAAGAGGTTTTAGATATCTATATAGAAATGTAAGGAGCAATGTTACTATATGTTCTCCATCTACATCTGCATCTGTCATGATTATTATTTTGTTATATCTTAGTTTCTCCAGATTTAGATTATCGGCAATACCAGTTCCTAACGCAATAACTAAATCTTTTAACTTATCATTATCTAATACCCTATCTATTCTATACTTTTCGCTGTTTATTGGTTTTCCTGTAAGTGGTAGTATTGCTTGAATTTTTCTGTCCCTACCTTGTTTAGCTGATCCTCCTGCACTATCTCCCTCTACTATAAATATTTCTGCTTTTTGAGGATCCCTTTCGCTACAGTCAGCCAATTTTCCAGGTAGTGTTCCTCCTTCTAATACACCTTTTCTCATAACAGATTCCCTTGCTGCTTTTGCTGCTTTTCTTGCTCTCGCAGCAAGTAAAACCTTTTCTATTATATTCTTTCCTTCCTTAGGGTGCTCTGATAAATATGTTTCAAGCTCTCTTGATGTGACATTTCTTACTATTGTCTGAATCTCGTTATTGTTTAGTTTCATTTTTGTCTGACCTTCAAATTGAGGGTTTTGTAGCTTAACAGAAATGATTGCTGTCAGACCTTCCCTTACATCATCTCCTGTTAACCCTTCCTCTCCTTCTTTGATAACATTAATCTTTTTGGCATAATCATTTATTGTTTTTGTTATTGCAGATTTAAACCCTGTCAGGTGAGTGCCCCCTTCAGGGTTATATATGTTGTTTGCAAATGAGAGGATGTTATCTGCTATGTCATCTGAATATTGTATCCCTACTTCTACTTCTGTATTCTCTTCATTCTTTTTAATATGAATTATTTCTGTTAATGCTTTTTTATCTTTATTTAAAGATCGTAT
>JAJZKG010000028.1 GCA_021809565.1 bacterium
AAGGCATTTCAAAGAATGATTTGAATCTAATAAACAATGCTTCAAAAAGTGTTCCGTTTTTTGGATTTATAATAAGAAAAATAACTGCATATGCATTTAATTTTTGTTTTTCGTAGTTGAAAACTCCAATGCAGAGTTAATAAAAGCTACAAAGATAGGTGCTGGTTCCTCCAATCTAGATTTAAGTTCAGGATGCGCCTGTGTTCCTACTCCAAATTGATCCTTCCATTCTATAAACTCAATCAAACCATTGTCTTCAGTTGTACCTGCTACTTGCAAGCCGTGTTCTTCCAATAACTTTCTATACTCATTATTAAATTCGTATCTATGTCTGTGTCTTTCAGTAATTATTTTATTATTATATGCACTGTGGGTCTTAGTTCCTTGAGTCAATAAACATCTCCATTCCCCTAATCTCATAGTTCCTCCTAAATTATATATATTTTTTTGAGATTCCATTAATGTTATTATTGGATTTTTTGTATTTTTATTGAACTCTATTGAGTTAGCCTCACTTAATCCACAAACATTTCTTGCGTACTCAACTGCCATTAATTGCATACCTAAACATATTCCTAGATAAGGTACCTTATTTTCTCTAGAGTATTTTATTGCCTGTATCATCCCTTCTATGCCTCTTTTACCAAATCCACCAGGTACTAGTACTCCATCAAGTTCTTTTAGTGTATCGGTGCCTTTCTCCTCTATATCTGTAGCCTCAATCCACTTTATATTAACTTTTGTATTATTTGAAATCCCTGAATGTACAAAGGATTCGTTTATACTAGCATATGCATCTTTTAATTCTGTATATTTCCCAACTACACCTATTGTAACCTCTTTATCTGGTTTTTCTAAGATTCTTAACTTCTCTTTCCAGTTATCTAATTTTTTATTATCGATGCTTTTTTGTTCTAACTTAAGTTCATTTATCAACATTTTATCGAAATTCTGATTTATAAAATGTAAAGGTAGAAGGTACATGCTATTCAAATCAGAATCATCTATCACTTTGTCATCACTTATATTTGAAAACAAGGCTAATTTTTCTATTGTATTTTTTTTCAATAAATCTTTACTCCTGCAAATTACGAAGTTTGGTTGTATCCCAGCTTGTAGTAACATCCTAAATCCTAATTGTGCTGGTTTGGTTTTTTGTTCTCCGACAACCTCCATTTTTGGCGCGTATGTTAAATTAATAAAAACAGCGCTCTCTTTTATTGCAAGTTGCCTTACTGCTTCTATAAAATAACTATTTTCTATATCCCCTACTGTCCCACCAACCTCTATTATTATTACATCGGGCTTTCTCTTTTCTTCAACTTCCTTTATTTTACTTATTGCTTCATTTGTTAGATGAGGTATTATTTGTACATCCGTTCCTAAAAATTCTCCCCTTCTTTCCTTGTTTATTATTGATCCGAATAATTTACCCCCAGTTATTGAAAGGTCGCTTGTCATGTTTTTATTTAAAAATCTTTCATAAATTCCAAAGTCCATATCGACTTCTCCTTTATCATCAAGAACAAATACCTCTCCGTGTCTATATGGATTCATAGTTCCGCAATCATAATTGAGATAACCATCAAATTTTATAGGAATTGCATTATATCCATAAAAATCCAGAGTTTTAAGAATAGATGCTGTGACCACACCCTTGCCCAAACCGCTCATCAATGAGCCAAGAATTACAACATATTTAGTAGGCATAATTTTTTATTAACAAATACTTATTTAAGATTATCAAAAATTAAACTGTAAAACATTACACAATAAAACAAAGCACATAATTAAAAACATTTCCAACTAAATAGTATAAAGGTTATATTATGAAATTAAGTATTGGCAAAGATGCGCCTAAAAAAGTAAATGCTTTTATAGAGATACCAAAAGGTAGTAATATTAAGTATGAGTTGGATGAAGATTCTGGTGTTATGAAGGTTGATAGAATACTACATACTGCTATGTTTTATCCTTATAATTATGGCTTCATTGCAGGAACAAAAGGAGAGGATGGAGATCCATTAGATATTATGGTAATAAGCAACTCTTCATTTGCTCCTGGAACTTTTATTACAGCAAGACCGATAGGCCTTTTACTGATGAAAGATGAAGAGGGAATAGACACAAAAATAATGGCAGTTCCTGTGGAAAAGGTTGATCCAGATTTCAAAACAATAAATGATATTTCAGATTTGAATGAGCACACAAAGGATATGATTTCACACTTTTTTAAGTATTATAAATCCCTCGAGCCTGGAAAGTGGGCAGAGGTTAGCGGATGGGAAGGTGTAAACAAAGCACACGAATACATACTTAAAGCAATAAATGATGCAAAGGAGTAATCGGTGCAATAAATTGGTAAATAAAAAAATAATCAAAAAGGAAAAAAGGGTCATAAAACATAAACAACCAAAAATAAAATCAAAACAAAAAAATAGCAAAATAAAAAAAGTGGGCAAGAAAACTTTACCTAAAGAAAAAATACAAGAGCAATACGCAGATTTGGATGAATTATTACTTTCAAAATCCTTAAGTTCTAATAAAAATATAGATATGTATTCAGGTACTTTGTCATCTTTAATATTTAATATGACTTTGTCTTTACAAAAACTTTCTTATAATCACGGATACACAACTGGAAAATTAATATTTGAAAAATATTCGAAAATAGATAAACTATTAACGTTTATAGAGTTGGGAGGTTTAGAAAATATTTATTATTACCCATATGGCAATACTGAAATAATAAAATCAAGATCAAAAGAAGCAAAGGAAAATTATGGAGTTAAGTTACATAATTTTGAAGCCGGAGCCATAGCCGGATATTTTTCAGGTTTTTTTGATAAAGTAGTTTCAATTTCAGAGGAAAAATGTGTTTTTGAAGGTGCAGATGAATGTATATTTAAAGCATCATTCAAAACGCAAGAACAACAAAACGATATAATTAAGGAACCGCATTTAGCATTACAAAATGCGATTATATCGAGTAAAACACCAATTCAGAATAATTGCTATCAGACACTTTCGCTTTTGCCTCTAATGTCATCAGAAAAAATATTAGAGGAACTTTCAAAATTATTTTATGTTTCGGGTCTTGGTTTATCTAAGTCTAAAACTCCAATCAAGTTAAGTGATGGAATTGAAAGGATAGCAAATTTCATAGGTGCAGAGTTAATTAAACTAGAAGTTAAAGAAAAGCGTAAGAAATATATCTTTATAAAGTATAATCATTATAACTCTATCAGATCTTATGTACTTTTGACCTCAAATATTTTCCTTGGTTTCACAACAGGAATTTTAAAGAAAGAGGTAAACGTAAGCATAAATATTAATAAAGATAACTCTTATATACTAAGATTGAATATCTAAACTGAGTGTTGGTGCATTAATGAAGATTGAATCTCTAGACGGATTACTTAAACTTATACCTTCAATAAAAAAACCTGTCCATCCTTTATCTTTTAAGGATAAATTAAAATGGACTGCAATTATAGTTGGAATTTACTTTACATTGTTTAGTATACCTGCTTTTGGAGTTAACGCATCTGCGCTTAACAGTTCAATTTATCAAGTAATAAATATTATATTCGCAGCAAGAATTGGAACATTAGTCACAGTAGGTATAGGTCCAATAGTACTTTCTAGCATAATTTTGCAGATGCTTCAAGGTACTGGTGCATTGAATATTGATTTAAACAATCCTGATCAAAAAAGCAGATTCCAAAGCATACAAAAAATAGCCGCAATGATAATAGCAGTTATAGAAGCAACTATATTTACGGCAACTACTATCTCATTAACTAATCCTTCATTTTTCTTAATTGTAGTAGCTCAGCTTGCCTTTACAGCAATAATAATCATTTATCTAGACGAAATAATGGTAAAGTATGGAATAACTTCAGGAATAAATCTTTTCATAGCAGGAGGAGTTGCATATGCAATAGTTGGAGGAACATTCACAATATTAATTCCTGAGGCTCAGACTGCGATTGCAACCGCTGGAGCTACGGCAATACCACAGGCTATACTAGCTTTTGGTCCGTTGTTCTTTGCAATAATTATATTTTTAATAAGTATATATGTTTTAGATATGAAGTTAGAGCTTCCTCTAGTTTTCAGCCAGTTTAGAGGTGTTGGTGGACGTTTGCCACTGCCATTTCTTTATGTTAGCGTACTACCAGTCATTTTAGCAACATCCTTGACAGTAAGTTTAGGGGTTTGGTTGCGGGTATCAGCCACTTATACGGGTTCAGGAGCTAGCTTAGTACACTTTTTTGCTTATTATACTAACCAATCAACCACAGCTGGGAGCGGTAGCGAGGTACTCTCAGGAGGTTTAATTTATTTAATGCAACCGCTAAGTTTTCTACCATACTCAACTAAGTATGGAGGAGTAGGTGGTTACAGTAACTACTTTTATATTTTAGCAACTCAGACCTCTCCATTATATCCACCGTGGGGCGGAGCACCATTATTGATTCCAGAGTGGGTACACTTCATTATTTACCTATTAATACTTGTCGGATTATGTGTAGTATTCGGAAAGTTCTGGGTCGAGATGACTGGTCAAAGTCCTAAACATGTTGCAGGCCAATTACAGGAAGTTGGTTGGCAGATTCCTGGTTTTAGGAGAGATCCTAGGATGATTGAAAATGTACTACAAAAGTATCTTCCAACAATAACAGTTCTTGGAAGTATAGCAGTAGGCCTTCTTGCAGCTTTAGCAAGTCTTACTGGAGCAATGGGTAACGGAATGGGTATACTTCTTACCGCAGGAATAATGTACGGTATTTACCAACAATTAAAGAGCGAAAACATGATCGAGAGTTATCCTGCATTAGATAGATTACTTTCATAATGTTGAGTTCGTAATACAAATATAAGATTATAATCAGGTTTAACATGTTAGAGTTATTTTTATCAAACGGAGGTACTAGTTTATACTCTGTTTTTGGAGGTTCTAATACATCGCTTTACATAGTTTTAGTTATAATTTTATTAGTTATAGCTAGAAGAATATACAAAGCAAGAATGGGTACTAAATTCAAATCTCGAAATGTCTATGCCATACCTATATTATACCTTATACTGACCATATTGTCTTTATTCGCCTTTGTCCCTACAGTTTTAGATGTATTAAGTACTGTACTTGCTATTGTTATTGGTGTCGGTATAGGTCTTAAGTTAGGAGGAGGAGTAACTTTCTTTGAGAAAAATAATCAGGTTTATTACAAAAGATCACCATTTATACTGCTCTTCTGGTTGATTTCTTTCGTCATAAGAATAACAATAGATATCTTCATTCCTTCAAATTTTTACTTAAATTTAATAGTTATTATACTTCTGGCAGGCTCTACAGGTTTAATAATTGGAGAGGCGTACCACATAAGCAAAGCGTATCATAAACACTTAAACAAAAAATCAAAATAAATAAAGAAATGGAAAGTAGCAACTTATGTATAATAGTAATATCACAGTTGTGACATCCTCCCGCCAGTAAACGGTGTGGGCTTCCTCTGTATTCATTTAATTACATTTGTTCTTTTAGCAGTAAATCTACAAAATCTTTAGTCGGATAAACTCAAGGTATCTCTTCCTTAGTTGTATTTAGCATAACTTCCTCACTGATATTAAAAACAGGGTTAGAGGATAGAAACATAATTGTTGAATAATTTTCTTTATTTGCAATTAAAAATTGATCATTAACTGTTGCGTTTGTAAATTGTAAATAACTATAATTAAAGTTATCATAACTGCTGTTTCTGATTATGTTAAATTTTGGAAACGTTTGTTCTAAACCTTGTGTGAAATTTTTATTTAATAATGACATATTATTTCCTTTCATTACAAAAAACTCTAAAGAGGCGTTTTTACTTGAGTTGCTACTCAGAACTATAGTTAACCAGCCCTCTAAAACATTTCCTGAAGCATAAGGCGTAACTTGATTTACGAAAGATATATTTAACGGTATCGTAGTATTAAACAAATCAAATGTTCCATAATCAGAAACATTGCCTATTATCGAATGTCCTTGAGAATAAGTTAAGTATATCGGAGTACCATTATTCGAACCGATAAAATTTTCATTTCCTGTTCCTGAAACCCCTATAACAAGGTACAATACAAAAATTATTACAATGAATGCAATAATAATGTAAAGAGTAGTTCTATTCATAAAATCTATACTATTTAATATACAACATTTTTAATATTATCTTAAACATAAGGTTTATACACTTATTTTTTAGTAATTTTTAATAAATCTTCCTTACTTACTCCATATGTTAAAATTACATTAAGTGCAGATTCATTCCACCCATTTTTCAATAAATACTTTACTGCCTTAAGTACTTCTGGTTTGTATTTGTAAAGTTCATTTTGTTTGATATTAAATGCCTTAATAGTTTTCATACAATAAAATATCTCAGTAGCATTACCACTAGGTAATTTGTCTTCTAAATACTTCAAAGCTACTTTTTTATAATTTTTTGTATCATTTTCTTTTAATTTAAATGAAATTGAAATGTTTTCAGCTTCACTTAATTTTCCATTATTTATAAAATATTCAAAAGTTTTTAATACAATTGGCTTAATTTTATTTGAGTTTATACCAAATTTGGTAATAATCAGATGTGCTTTTCCAGTATCATTTTTATAAAGTAATTCTTTCATATATTTTAACAAATCTGGCAAAAGTTCACTTTGTAAATTAAATCTTTTTACTAATTTTACTATTTCAGAAACATTATGTTTTTCATCGTCTATATGTAACTCTTTCAAATATTTAATAATTTTAGTTAATACATAATA
>JAJZKG010000029.1 GCA_021809565.1 bacterium
AATTTAGGATGTAAGTACATAAGCACTTTAACCTTGGAAAGGAACTCATATATACCTAGATTCTTTTCTATATATTGGTTACTTACTATCTGTAGTTTAACTATTTGATGTTCTGTTATTTTCATACTGTATAAGGTTCAAAATCTTCTAGATCTTTAATTGCTTTAATTTCTGCAATTAATCTTCCATTCTCTACTACATTCTTTACTTTTTTAAATCTGGATTTATGTCCATAGTGATCATGAAATCCATAGTAGTCTCCTGAAAAATAATGAATACTTTCCTCTGTCCATACATATACATGTTGAGGATCTTGGAAGCATTCACGAGCAGGATAGCATGGGGATTCCATATGGAATATTCCGTTATGTTTTAATACTCTGTAGATCTCATTGAATAATGGAATCATTCCTTCATGTTCCACGTGTTCCATAAAATCAAAGGCGGTAACTAGATTGAACATATTATCAGTAAAGGGTAATGGATCATGAGACAGATCTGCGTATAGAATATCTTTATTTCTAGGAGGATTAATATCTACTCCAAAACACACTTTTATTCCTTCTTGTTTTCTTAAAGTATCGCCACATCCCAGATCAAGTTGTTTTTTAGGCATAATTAAAGTCATGTTATTACTAAGAATAATAATATAACGAACAGATTAAGGAAGGCTACAAAATCATTTATTTGAAACCTTGCCAGAACTGAACCGAGTATAATGATAAGATCTACGAAAAGAAATGATAGTAATAAATATTGTTTAAATATTTTAAACTGTATGTCTGTTACAACAGATCTGTCGACAGCTGTTTTTATCTCTGGTGGTATCATATTAAGTATATCTTCTACTGTTTGTTTTTTATCTTTTGGTTTATTCATTTTCTAATTCCTCTAATAAAGTAATCCATTTTTGTTTTATATATTCCCAATTAAAGAACTTGGCATATTCATACCCGTTATTTATTTTTTCTAGTGTTTCCCCCGTATATGCCAGACCGAACTTATCTTGATATATTTTATTTAGTTTCTTAACTCCTCCTTCTAGGTTAGCTAGTGGATGTAGAAGGGAGCTTTCTGAGCCATAGATAAAATATTCAGATGTAGTAGTTCCAGATGGTATAAAGTATCCTCTTTTTTCGTCTACTCCTATGATCTCCATAATAGAAGAGTTATAAGGTGCTAGTACTGGGGTTTTTGCAGCCATAGCTTCTGTTATTGGTAATCCCCATCCTTCCCCCATAGTAGTAGATACTAGAACATCCGCCATATTATATAGTTTATTAAGGAATTCTGGTGTAACTCCTATTATTTCGCTGAAGTATTTAGGGTCTGGAAATTTAACAAAGTCTTGGCATTCTAGTGCAAATGTAATATCTAATAGATCTCCACCCACATCTTCTACTTTAGAATTAATGAAGTATAGTAATTTTGAGTCTTTCTTAAATATTTTCCCATCTTTAAATGTTTTTACCAATTGCATAGAGCGTGGTATATCTTTTCTCCATTGGTTTCTAGAAACATTTAGAACAAAGAAATCTGAATCTTTGAGGCCGAATATTTCTTTTCTATCTTTTCTGATATGGCTTTCTGAAAGTGGTTTGAATATATTGTTATCAGTCCCGTGTCCTATGACTTTGACTTTCCCTTGATCTTTCAAAGAAGGTTGTCCCATTTCTATAATTCTTTTACCAAAATCAGTATAGGATACTATTACATCATATTGCAGTAAGGGTGCGAGAGCTAGGGATGGAATAAATTCTGTATCGATTGGTGTATAAGCTATTATTTTAGTAGTTGGGTTATTCTTTTTAGCTATTTCTATTTCTTTATTGAATTGGGCAATGACGTTCCAGTCATTGAATAGGAATATATAGTCCCATGTTTTCTCTGTTATGAGGAATCTCATTTTTTCTATATTAAATGGAGTTTTATCGGCTAGATATAATTTATATTGTTGTTTTTCTGATTCTTTTCCTGGGATATCTTGGTATTGGTTAATGGCACATAGTGTGAGATCGTATTTACTTTGTAGAGCTTCTGTTAGGTATTTTGCAACGTTTCCGAAACCTGTTGTGATCAGGGGAGAATCGCAATAGAGTAGCATTGTTTTTTTCATATTTTTATTATATCTAATTTAATTATTTATTCAATAGTTCTGTTTAATGTTGTGTGGTTATGCTGTTTTGCAATCTCCTTAGTTTTATATATTTTAATTCCCTTACTTTTTTCTCCGAAGGGAATAGCCATATTTTCTTTTCTTTTATCTTCAAATAGAAATCTACTAGGTTTTGTAATATTTTGTAAAAATCTAGTAATAATAATAGAGATAGGTTTTGTAGTAATGGCATCATCTATTTCTGACAGATACATTAACTCTTCAATTCTAATAACTCCCAATCCGAAGAAGAACCATCTTATTATTTGGTTATTTCTATCTATTTTTTTATTAGTATTTACATTTAGTATTTTATTTTTTTTAATAAGTGTATTATTTGATTGTTCTATGAGATTCTCTAGGAAGTAGAAATTCTCTTTAGTACAAGGTATTTCGTCATAGAAATGAAATTGTGTTATATCAACTGATTTGGTCATTGTTTACCTCCTTCTTTATAAGTAAAACTACATTCTGGATATTGATCACATCCAATAAATTCTCCGAAAGATCCTTTTCTTAATTTAAGTCTTCCGACTCTGCTTTCTGTTCTACATTTAGGACAGATATCACCTTCAACAAATCCTGTTTTTTTAACAGGTTTATCGTCTTCAGTATTGAGATCTATTTTTACTTTACTATTTCTAATATCTGACTCTTCATTGAATCTTTTAATCTCTTTAGCATCTGTATCTTCTCCGAATACTTCTTCCATTTCATCCCAGCCCATGTCTTCATCTAGAATACTTTCTTTTATGCTATCTTGTGATATTGTTTCTAATTCTTCTTCTATATCTTCTTTTGTATTGATAAGTGTTTTCACTGTGTCTGTAGATTTCATGTTTGCATTTATTACGGGAGGTTTAGTTTTGGTAGTAGTCGTTTGTGAGAATTCTTCTGGAGTATATAGTCCAGATAGTTCCATAGCGAATCCTTTTCTTAGTGCCAAGCTTTCAGATACTTTCGAGAGCATTACTCTTTCCTTACTTTCCCATAACGGATTATTCCCTTTATATTCTGATAGATAAGCTACTCCAGTAGCTACAGGATAACGTACTCCATCTTTAGAGAATTTATAAATGGTAGTATCGCATCTAAGGTCATCTTTACCTTTTATCTTTTCTGTTGTAAAAATTGGTGCATCTTGACCAGCATATAATCCTGAGCGTTCTGCTATTAATCTTAATCCATCGATTGATACTTGTATATTTAACTTGCCTGCAATCTTAATGAACCATATTTGATGAGCTAGAGGGTCTAATCCTGTTTTATTGCAGTAGTATAAGAATAGATTTAGTTCATCTGTCGTAGCACCTTTTGCTACTGTATTTTTAATTAGATCTATTTGGCTTGAATCTAACGTTTTATATTGTTGTAGTTGTTGTCCCATAATTATTTATAATTTAGATTTAATTTCTTCCATAGCATTATCTAATTTATTTATAGTGTCTGTTATACCTACAACCTTTCCCTTGATTATATCAACAGCAGTCTCATCTATTTTTTCTTCTTCTTTTAAAGTAAGTTCCAGATATTTTGCAACATCATGAACCCAAGATTTTATTCTTGCTTGTTTTTGTTCAAATATAGTAGTAATTAATAGTTTTTGTGTATCATTTAAAGTATTGTTCATAATCTGTATTCCTTATATAAAATAAATTATTTATTCATTAATCTTCTAGAATAAATCTTTGCTCTGATTTTAACATATTTGATAAAATTTTTGTTATATTTTTTTAATTGTTTTTTATTCATAATTTTATTTTCCTTATTATTATAAATTATATTAATATCCTCTTATTTTTTCTATAATCTTATTTAATATTAATCCTATTATTACACACCCCATACTTATACCTAAAATTATAAATGTCGGAAAAATAGGAACAGGGATTTTATGTATATATGCTCCTATAATAAATATACTATATATTATAGTACAAATTATTCCTCCGATAATTAAAGTACCAACTGCTTCCAGAATTAATCCTCCATAATGTTTTGTATTCTGTTCTGTCTCAAAATCATATTCACAATTAAGTTTACCGCATACTATACAATTTTTTCCTGTTAAGGTATTTTCTTTTTTATTCATAATTATTTATATAAATTAGTTATAAGTACTAAGAATGAGAATAGTATCAAGAATAATCCAAATCCTAGCTCTATAGCTATTGAATAATCTCTCTTGTTATCTTTAAATGATACTAATCTTACAAAGTCATTTACTATTATTGTTTTGTTCTTTTGTTTATTTGCCATAATTTGGTTATTAATAAAATTAAACTATTCTATAGTCCATCATGATATCATTCTCTATACCATTTAAGTGATACCTATGACAGTCACATTCACATTTTTGATAACACCCCATATCTTTACCATGATTTTTTACATAATCTTCTTTCCCATTATAATCTGGGTTGGTATGACAAGTACATGGACATGTTTTTGTATCCTTATCAACCTGTTTTCTATATTCTTCCTCTTCCTTTTTAATAATCTTAGATGCTTCTACTACATCTACATTATAATTTATTCTGCTAAATAATCCCATAATTTGGTTATCTGTCTAAAATAGGTTGTTCATAAATAATAATATTCCCATCTATAATCTGTACCATGTCAACTGTTTCTTCTTCCATAATATTAATTTATCTAAAATAAAATAACTCTCGTTTTCTTTTTTTATCCCCCCCAGATTGAAAACTATAAAAGTTATCTCGGATGCTTTCAATTTTTTGTAAGACTTAACAAAGCATTAAAGTTATATTGTCTTTATTATCATTAAATAGCTTATTTCTTTGAGGTTTGCCGAAGCTTAGCACTTCTCTGTGTCACTCTTATTATTCTTCCGAAGAAAATAATAATCTATTTATTAGCTTTTTAATGATCTTGATTACATACTAACACACATATATAAATATGTCAAGTAATGTATCAGTAGTCCTGTCAATAATTGCCATAACAGCAAGGGTTGGCAAGTTTTGTATGCGTATATAAAAATGGATAAAAATTAACTAGGAGTATATTATTGGGTTATATTTATTTAGCTTGGATCAAGGTGGACAGAATTTGGAATAATTACAGCTTATAGAGAAGAGGAAATTGAGATGATATATTGTTATTTGGTATATAAAGGTATAAAATAGGAGGAAGAAGAAAGAAGACGCAATAGATATGATTTTAGGGATAAAACCCTTTAAAAATAAGGGTAATTAGATATAGTATTAAATATCGATCAATTTGGGGTCTAAATTAAATGTTAGATAGTAATTAGACCAAAGTATTAAAAGAGATGCTATCATTCGTAAATGACCCCAATTTGGAACGAATTTGGGTATCTTAAACTTACTTGCCCAATTCTAGAAATGCTGGATTAAAATATTCTAGATTTTTTAAAAATAATTCAAGATAATTTCCCTAGTCGTAATTCCCTAGTTGTTTATAAATAATAATATATTAGCCCAACAAAGCTAAAATATATTATTATTTATTTATATATATATAATTATTTATTTTATGCGAGAATAAATAATTATATATATATTATTAATTTTTTTCTTTTTCTTTATGTTACTTTCTTTTTCTTTTTTAAAAATATATTTATTGTGGATAACTTGTGGATAACTTTATATTTTATATCTATTTATATTGTAACTACACAATACTTCCCAAAAGGAAGTATGAATGATTGTTGATTATATTTATTGGTTGGTTTTGAAATGAAGAAGATTGATACAATTTCTATTATTTTTTCTAGGCCTATAATAGAAATAAAATATAGGTATTTTTACATTATATCTATAAACTATAAGATGTAAAATTAGTATAATGAAATATACTAAAGTATACAAAGTAGTATTATTATTGTTGTTAAAGGATAAACATGAATTATTGAAACTGAGTCTAATTACCATTATACTCGGTTCTTTAAATTGGGGTCTAGATTAAATAATAATATTGGTAGTAATATAATTATAGTTGTTGATATTAAACTCTTCAATTAGGTGGCAATTTGATCGATATTTAGCTATGTCTGAAAGGATGAAGATGGTGACCATCCATAGTTGGGGAGTGGGTGGGGTTATTGTATTGTATATAGCTATCTGTGAGCTTTCTCAAAATACATTTATTTTTCAAATACGTTTATTATTCTGAAGAGGTCATCTTCTTGTTCTTTTACTATTAGTTGTACTAGAGGTGGGTTATTCCATTGAATTGATCTTAAGAATCTTATAAGGTCTTGTAGGTCTAGGTAGTTGAATGCGCCTATGAGTACATCTGCTTCTAGGACTTTAGATCCACCGTACCAGCATATATTATTATAGTTATTAAAATCTTTAACATTATCTGCGTGTACGAATCCGTATTCGTCTCCGTGTTCTCCAAAGTATTGGTTTACTTTGTTTTGAAGTTCTTCTGGTTCAGAGCCTTCTTATGCTTCTGAT